>JABJAL010000104.1 GCA_018669005.1 Nitrospinaceae bacterium | reverse complement strand
CTTAATTCCCTCAACCTTATTCGTCGTCGCTCCCACCAGCCCCCAGAGCTTATGCGGGGGCGGTGGGGCGACTCCTTTAAACCCGTTCCACCTGAGACTGTGTCCCACATTGAGGGCAGCATAGGTTACTCAAGGACATCGGCTTATTGACGTTACCTACCAAGCCACAACTTATACATCTGTAACTGCCTTCTGGAAGTATTGCCGTGGCTACACCAGCAACTTCTTCTCTCTCTTTCAGCCATTCGATCACTTCTTCCTTGGGGAATCGGTTCTGGCCCCCTACTTTTAGACAAGGGAGACCAACTTCCATCAGTCTGTGGATTGTGGACCTAGATATACCAAGGAGAGCCATTAGCTCTTTAGTGCTTAGATATTGCTCTGATGTTGTTTCCATTTTGGGGTTCCTTTATCTGGTGCCGGTTCTGGTGCCGGTTCAGCATCAAAAAAGAGCGTATTTAGTCGCTCTCTGTCTCACTCACCAAAAAGAAAAACCCCGTATAAACAAGGAATTTCCTTGCCTATACGGGGTTAGTGGTAAATTGGCGGGAATGCGTGGGAGTCGAACCCACCTGCGAAGTGATTAGCCCCGCACACTGGATTTGAAGTCCAGGCGGCACACCGGCACCGATCCACTCCCACCGGGGAGAATACATCGCCGTAGGGCTGGGGAAAAGCGTGGCAGGGCCGTTTGGCCGATTTTGATGTTGTCTTTTGAGCCAGAGAGCTACTCGCTCACTTTGAGCACGATTTTCCCGAACTGATCGCCGGCCTCCAAAATTTCGTGCGCCGCGCGGCAATCATCGAGCGTCATCACCCGGTCGACAACCGGCTTGAGCGCGCCCTCGCCCAGAAAGCGCAAAACTTTTTTGAACGTGCCAAGGCTCCCCATCGTCGAGCCCAGGATGGAGAGCTGCTTGGCAAAGACCATGGCGAGATTCGTGTTCCCATTAAAACCCGTCGTTGCCCCGCAGGTGACAATTCGCCCGTGGAAGGCAGCGCTCTTTACGCTCTCCTCCCAGGTGGCCTCGCCCACGTGCTCAAACACGACATTGGCCCCGTCCTTGCCCGTCAGCGCGCGCATCTGCTTGCTGACTGATTCCTCGCGGTAGTTGATCACTTCATCGGCCCCGAGCTCTTTGGCGCGCGCAATTTTCTCGGGCGTTGAGGTCGAGGCGATAACCCGCGCCCCCAGAAGCTTGCCAATCTGAATCGCGGCGGTGCCCACGCCGCTCCCCGCGCCCTGAACCAAAAGCGTCTCGCCCGCTTTCAGGCAGGCCCGCTCGGTCAGCATTCGCCAGGCGGTGATGAAAACAACGGGGCAAGCGGCCCCCTCCTCGAACGAGAGGCCCTCGGGCAGGGGTTGCAGGTTCGGCGTGTTGACGGCGATGTACTCACAACATGCCCCGTTTGATTGCTCGCCAATAATTTCAAACGTGCCCGGCGGCGGATCGTCGCAAAGATAGAAGGGCACCCCGCTGAAGCTCTCAAGCGGATAATCGATGACCCGCTGGCCCACCTCAAAGCCCTTGGCGCCCGGCCCAAGCGCCTTGATAACGCCCGTGAAATCACTCCCCCCGATGTGGGGGATAACCGATTTTATGCCCGGAAGCCCCTGCCGCACGAACAGGTCAAGATGGTTGATGCCAACAGAGCGCACCTCGACAAGCGCCTGGCCGGGGCCTGGCTCGGGCTCAGGGATATCCTCAATCTTAATAACCTCGGGGCCGCCGTACTCATGAAAAATCGCCGCCTTCATTTATCAATACCTCCCGCCGGTAAAACCCGGCCTGATTGTAAATTTTTCTGGATACATACCGGGTATCATTCATCGAGATTCAGGGCAAGTGCCGGGCGTTGGGCGAGGAGCGAGAGGCCCGCGGGTGTGGAGCGAGGAGGCCCAACCACAGCAAATGCCGCGAAAGTGTAGGGAGGTTCGCGGCGGGCGCTGTTTTTAGGGGTATGCGCCCGGCGGAGCGTGATCGAGATATTCGCCTTAGGGAGCTAAAGGGGGAGCGTGAGCCCTTTGGGAAAGGGGGGCTCATAGCGGCCCCGGCGCGCCTTGGGGACGGGGCGGGCGAGGGCGAGGCGAAGATGGGCCTCATAGGCGGGCAGGCGTTTATCTATATCGGTGAATTTGTGGGCAATCTCTGCCAGGGTGGCCCCCTCTTTGGGGCTGTGGGCGGCGAGAAGCGGGCTGTATTCGTCATGGAAGCGGGCGAGTTTTCTCGGGGTGGGCGATTTTTTGAGCGCCCGGAAGGCGGCGAGGGTAAAGAGTTTGGAGAGGAAGTGTTCTCTATTGGCGGGGCTTGTGAGGCGGGCTTCGTCTTCGATGGCGAGGTGGCCGAATTTTGTGAGGACAGCCTCGGCGAAAAGCCCTGCGCCCTTGTCTATGGGGTGGGTGGCATGGAGGTTCGGGAAGATTTTCGTGTCCCGAATTCCGCACGAGGGCGAGCGGCTTTTTAAGATAAAGCCATCGGCGGTGGATATGCCTGCAAGGTATTCTTTCGCGAAACTCCGCATTTTTCTGGTGAGGCGTGCCCCGGTTTTGGGCTGGAGTAATAGGGTGGCGGACCCAGGGCGGATGAGGCGGATGGGCTCGCGCGGTGTGCCCAGGCCGATTTCGACCTCGGGGCAGACGGGCAGAAGCTTCACGTGGGGTAGGAGGTGGTTGATGAAGTCGAAGGGGACGCGGGCCCCATCGTAGCGGCAGGGCGTTAGCTCCAGGCATCTGCTAATTACGAGAGTGGGGCGCGGGAATTTTTGCATGGGCTGGCCGAGGCAGTGGCTCGGGGGCTGCGCTTCTAGTTTCCGTGCTCGTAGAAGCCGCGCCCGGTTTTGCGGCCCAGCCAATTGGCCGATGTCATCCGGCGCAGGATGGGAGGCGCTACGAATCGGGCCTCGCCAATTTCGTCGCCAATGGCGTTGGCGACGAAGGTTTGAACGTCGATTCCTACGAGATCGAGCAAGGTGAGCGGCCCCATGGGGTGGCCAAGTCCGGTCTGGATGGCTTTGTCCATGGTTTCTTTGTCGGCGAGTTCGCTGTCAAAAGCCTGGGCGGCGTGGTTGAGGTAGGGCACGAGCAGCCGGTTGACCAAAAAGCCGGGCCTATCCTTTACCGGGACGGGCATTTTTCCAATGCGCTGGCAGAAGGCGATGCCGAACTCCACGATTTCGGGCGCGGTTTGAATTGCTTGAATGACCTCGACGAGCCGCATTGCGTAGGGCGGGTTGAAGAAGTGGAGGCCCAGCACGCGCTCGGGGCGCTTGGTTTTTGCCGCCATGGCTGTGACGGACAGGCACGAGGTGTTCGAGGCGATGATGGCCTCCTCTTTAACGATGTCGCCTAATTTCTCGAAAAGCGCGAGCTTGATCTCCATGTTCTCGACGATGACCTCGATAATGAGGTCGCAATCGGCGAGCCTGCTCAGATCGGTGGACGTACGGAATCGGTCGAGGATTTCTTTTTTTGCCACCTCGTCCATTTTTCCTCGTTTCACGGCACCCGAAAGATTTTTCTCGATCCGGGCCTTGCCAGTCTCCAATGCCGCTTGCTCCATCTCAATGCCGATGACCTCGATGCCCGCCGTGAGGCAAACCTGGGCGATGCCGCTGCCCATCGTCCCGAGGCCGACGACGCCAACCTTTTGGACCGCATCGGCGATGGGGCCTCCCACAGCGGTGTCATGTGCGGCAAGGTTTTCTTTTTTCGGCTCGGCGACGCCGAACATGCCCGCTTTTTCATAGGTGTAGAATCCGCGTCCCGTCTTGGTGCCGAGGTGCCCGGCGGCGATCATCTTATCCACCAGCGGCGGCGGAAAATATCTTGGGTCCTTGAACTGCTCGTAGAGTGATAGCGAGACCGTTCGATGGATGTCGAGCCCCTCGATGTCCAGCAGGCGCATGGGTGCCATCTTGTAGCCCAGCCCGAGGGTGATGCCAGTGTCGAGGTCTGCCGCCGTTGTGTAGCCAGCCTCGATCATGCGGATGCAATCGTTTTGAAACGGGATGAGGAAATAATTGAGGATAAAGCCCGGCGTGTCCTTGACCTCGATAGGCGTTAGACCTGTGGCCTTAAGGAACGACATGACGGTGCTGGTCGTGTCTTTGTCGGTCAGGGAGCCGGGCGCAACTTCCACCAGTTTGTTGAGGGCGGCGGGCAGGCAGAAGTGTGTGCCGATGACGCGATCCGCGCGGCCCGAGGCAGTGCCCATTTCAGTGATGGGAAGAGAGCTGGTATTGCTGGCGATGATTGCCTCCTCGCCGAGGATGCCGTCGAGATTTTGCAGCAAAGAGATTTTTTCTTCAAGATTTTCGTTGATGGCCTCGATAACAAGATCGCAGTCAGCGAGGTCGGTTATCTCTGTCGTGCCTGAGAGGCGGCCAAGCATAGCCTCCCGGTCTTGGGCGGGCGTCTTTCCCTTCTCGACTCCAGCATCGAGAAATGCATTGATTCGGCCCCGGCCGTTTTGGAGCGCCGAATCATTCGTTTCAAGTACAACTGTCTCCAGGCCGCCTCGAATGCAAACGATGGCGATGTTGGAGCCCATCGTTCCCAGCCCTATAACCCCTACCTTCTTGATGTCCATTTTCGTTTTCTCCGCCTCGATAACGAAGCCTCGTGTTTAAATCCAAAAGAGCCGAAAATTCAGATAAGTCCGATGGACATCATCATAGCGCCGGTGATGTATTTTTTGTAGGTGCCAGATGCGTGATTTTGTGGTTGTTGGCCGTTTCTTTTGGCAGGTGTATCGCCTAATATTCTGATATGGCTATCACGCGTGAGGAAATCGATAAACTGCTAAGCGATTCTAAGCCCCTTGCCCTTGAAGGAGCCGACCTTTCGCGAGTTAACCTCGATGGATTGGACCTTTCAGGGGCGAACCTTCGCGGGGCCCTCCTTGCCGGTGCTTCTCTCAAGGAGGCTAATTTGTCCGATGCGGATTTGCGGGAAGCCGATCTCCATGGCGCAGATCTTGAGGATGCCGATCTTTCCGATGCCCTGCTTACCGATGCCGAAGTGGCGGAAGCCAGCTTTCGGGGCGCGAACCTCGTGGGAGCCGATATCGAGGATGTGAATTTTGACGAAGCTATCCTTGAGGATGTGCGTTTTATCTAAGCGGCGAGCGCCAGATTAATCGAAAACTGTTTCCATGTAGTGCGCCGCGTCCACCACGGCCTCAATCACAGTTGGGCCTTTTGCCTCCAGCGCTTTTTTAACCTCTCTTTCAAGGGCACTAATATCTCTCACCCCTACGGCGGGCACCCCAAAATAGTGCGATGGGGGCTCGCGGTACTCTTCTTCCTGAAGTTCGGTGCCGTAGTATTCGAGGCTCTGGCGCTCCTGCTTGATCTTGATGAGCCCCAGCCATCTGTCATCGAGAACAATAACAGGCAGGGTGAGCCCCATTCGTTTAGCGGCAATCAATTCCCCGCAGGTCATCGAGAAGCAGCCGTCTCCCAATATCGTAACCACGGGTAGATCCGGCCTCGCGAGTTTTGCGCCGATTCCGGCGGGTAGCCCGAACCCCATCGAAGACCAGCCGTTCGTGATGAGAAAGGTGCGTGGATTGTGCGCCGTCCACTGGCTGGCAATCTGGTGGGTATGCGCGCCCACATCGAACGACAAAATGCCCTCTCGCGGGAGGATGCTTCTCACCACATCGATCACCTGGTAGGGCGTGAAATTCTGGGAAGCCGGGCGCAAGGCTTTCTGGAACTCGTCCTTGTGCTGGAGGGCGGCCCCCGAGGGCCACTCATTCGGGCCGCTGTCCATGCCGTTTATTTTTTCAAGGGTCGCATCCAGATCACCCACCACTTCATGTGCCACGTTAACTGAGGCGTCTGTGTCGGCTTTCTCGATATCCACGTGGACAAGCGGTACATCGCCTATCCATGACTCGTATTCGGCCTCGATAACATCATAGCCCAGGCCGATGACGAGATCGGCCTCGCCGATGAAGCTTCGCTGCATCTGCCTTCGGGAGCGTTCGATGCAGCCAATCGAAAGGGGGTGATCCTCATCGATCAACCCTTTCGCCATGGTGGTTGAGGCGAAGGGTATCTGGTGTTTTTCGATAAATGTGCGAAGGGCGTCAGTGTTTTTGATTCGCATTGCTGTTGAGCCGAGAACAGCGATGGGCCGTTTTGCCTCCTGCAGCATCTGGGCGAGTTTTTCAACCTCGGCGTCCGGTGCCGGAGCGAGGCGCTCTCCTTCAGGAGTCTCGGGCACTTCCTCGGTTGCCGCTGCCCGCATGACGTCCTCAGGCAGATCGAGGTGAACCGGGCCCATGGGCTCGCTGAGGGCAATTTTCAATGCTTCTTGAATGGTAGAGGCAATACTGCCTTCGCGCAGTGGGAGGGTCGCCTTGGTAATCGGCTTGAAAAGCGCGTGATGGTCGATGAGCATCTGGATACGCCGGTCAAGTTGATTGGTGTTCAGGTTACATGTAATCGCAATCATGGGAGAGCGATCAAGATATGCACTTCCAACACCTGTGGCGAGGTTGGTTGCGCCGGGGCCCAGAGTGGAAATTCCGAGGCCGGGTTTGCCGGTTATGCGCCCCGTAACTTCGGCGGCGAAACTTGCCGAGCCCTCGTGTGCGGTAAGAACGAATTGGATGCCTCCTTTGCGCATGGCATCCATAAAGGGAATCACGTTACCGCTCGGAATTCCAAAGCCGTGGGTGACGCCCGCATCTTTTAGGATCTTGACGATCAAATCCGCATTGTTCATCGGCATTGTTTTACTCCAGGCGCCCGCTTATGGGGCGCGGTAAATATTGATGAGATCTTTTAAAAGGGCGGCGGCGGCCCCGCGAGGGTCGCTTTTCCCGCCGGAGACCGTTACCCGGTCCATGGTGTCAGTAGTGTAGGTGATTCCTTTTTCGGAGCCATCGACGCTGGCAAGAGGGTGACTCGCAGGAAGCGGCTCGGGGGCGACAGAGGCGCGAACGTTGCCCTGCTCGTCCTTAACGGCTCGTCCCACCAGCCGCATGATTTTCCCCTCCTCTGCCGCTTGGCGAACCTGCTCGGCTGAAGTGCCCGTGATTCCTGTGCGGTTTACCTGCTCGGGTGTGAGATCCGCGCCCATCGAAATGTTCGCTATAAGGGCCAGCTTATTGGCCGTGTCGTATCCCTCGACATCAAGACTGGGGTTTGTCTCGGCTATGCCTAAACGCTGCGCCTCGGCGAGCGCTTCGTCGTAACTCTCATCACCCGTTCGCATCCGGGAGAGAACAAAATTCGAGGTCCCGTTCAGGACACCCTCGATGGCTTTGATCTCGGTTCCTGCAAGACAGGTCTGTGCGACATCCAGCGTCGGGAGGGCGGCGGCGGCGGCGGCCGAGAGTTTGAGCGTGGCGTCATTCTTTTTGGCCAAAGATTTTAATTCGCGGTAATTTCGGATGAAGGGGCCTTTGTTGGCGCTGACAACGTGCATCCCGCGCTCTATGGCTGTGCGAATGTGTGTGAGGGCGGGCTCTCCTGTCTCAATGTTCGTCGGTGTCGTTTCAACTAACACGTCCGGCTTGACCGCTTGTCTAATAATGTCGAGTCCCTCCAAGCCGGGTTTGCCTGCGTCGGGGAAGCCGGATAGGTCGCCATGCGCTTCAAAAAAATCAGCGAGCTTTCCGGGGGAAATGGCACCGCTGCTCAAAACGCTCCCGTTCAACTCTCCAACGCCGGCAAGTTCCAGTTTAATCCCGTATTGGGAGGAAATTGTTTGGGATTTTGAGTCCAGAAGCCGGGCGAAATTACGCCCCACTTTCCCGAATCCGCAAACAACCACTCGAACGCGCATAGCCATGAAAGCCGCCTTTTCTGGAGTATCGGGAGTCCAGCAAATGCACCAACCGGAAACAGGACTTACTCTAATGCCATGTAGCCTTGAAGCGGTCAAGGAATGGGTTTTCGAGGGGGGGGTGAAATCCTCCTTGCAGTTTGGGCTCCAGTGTGGATGATCGTTGAAAAGCATTTTTCGTCATGGATTTTCCCACACACTGGCATTTTGCTGGTCATTTATATGAGGGTTAAGGAATGTCCAAGCTTGAACTGTATGCCGCATTCGGTGACTACGACCGCACCGGGCAACTCGCGGCGGGCCGCGTTGTCCCTGAGGATATTGATTTAAATGCGGTGACGCTGCCGCCCACCGAGATTTTCACCCGGATGTGTAAGGATTTAGAGTTCGATCTCTCGGAAATGTCGATGGGGGCGCATTGTTATTTGCTGGGGACCGGGGATAGCCCTTTTGTGGGGATGCCAGCGTTCCCGAGCAAGGTGTTTCGCCATTCAATGGTCTATGCGAACACCGGGGCGGGGGTTGATAAGCCCGAGGATCTGAATGGCAAGCGGGTGGCCATTCGAGAGTGGGGGATGACCGCTGTTGTCTGGATTGTTGGAATTCTTGCCGAGGAATACGGGCTTGATGTGAATTCGATTGAGTGGGTGGCGGCCATCAAGCCGCGCGTGCCGATTCAGATGCCCGAGGGGGCGCAGGTTACTTACATGGAGCCGGGCCAGACCATCTCAAATATGCTTGATTCGGGCGAGGTGGATGGGGCGCTGTTTCACCAGGTTCCCGAGTGTTTCCGGGAGGGGTCGCCAAACGTGAAGCGGCTATTTCCGGACTATGGCGCGGCCGAGGTCGATTATTATCGCCGCACGGGTATTCATCCCATCATGCATTGTGTGGTTCTACGCAAGGATGTCTATGAGAAGGACCCGTGGGCACTGCGGAATGTTTACGAGGCGATGTGTCAGGCGAAAGACAAAACCCTAGCGCGCATCTCAGACATCGGCGCACTCTCGGCGATGGTGCCGCTTTTGCCGGCCTTTCTCGATCAGACGCGCGAGGTGTTCGGAGAGGATTTTTGGCCCTACGGAATTGAGGCAAACAGAAAGACGCTCGAAAAGCTGGTTCTTTATGCCCATCAGCAGGGCCTCACCCCCCGGCAGCTTGAGGTCGAGGAGCTATTTGGGGAGAGCGTTCGCGCTACTTGATCGAACACCGCTCTAATTTCCCGCCCAAGGCCAGGGGACGGCATGAGTCCGGCACCTGATAAGCGGTTTTATACAGCGCCCTTTCACCAGCTTGAGGCGGAACTTCGCCCTGTTCTAGATGAATTTGCTACGGGCGATCCCCTGCGCCCACGGCGGGTGGTGGTGATTTCGAGCCAACTCAGAGAGCATCTTGAGATCGCCATGGCGAGAGGGGGGGCGCTGGCTGGCGTCTCCTTCCACACGCTGGGGAGAATATCTCGATCAGCGGCTCAACCCATTATTAATCAATTAGATAAAAAACAACTTCCCCCTCTCGGCGGGGAGGCCGTGGCCAGGCGTGTGCTTGAGGAGATTGCGCCCAAACTCGGCCCTCTCCGGCCTCCGGTGGGAGTTGAGGGCTGGGGAGAGGCGGCCTGGGAAACCTATAAAGATTTGAAAGAAAGTGAGTTATCTCCCGAATCCCTTCGCGCTGCGGCCTCTGGCCATGTGAAAGGGGAGGCAGAGCGCCTCGCCGATCTGGCCCTCATCGCCGAGTCGATCCATGAGCGCCTTGTGGCACTCAATCTTTACGATGAGACCGAAGTCCTCCGCCTTGCCGCCGAGGCTCTAGAGGCAGCCCCAGCCACGGTGGCCGCCCCGGCAGGGATTCCCACTATTTTCTATGGCTTTGCCGATATGAACGCGCTCCAGCGCCGCTTTGCCTTGGCCCTTTGTCATGGAGCGCCCGAGGGGCAGCAGTGCGGGCCGCTGCCCGCCGCGTTTTTTGTGCCCGCCGAGCCAGACACCCCGGCGTGTGAGTTCGCCCAGCCTTTTATTGATTGGCTCGAATCGAGAGAGTTCACACGTGCAGAGACTGGGCCCACCAGGCGGCGCCCGCTTGAGGCGCTGGGCAAAAGCCTTTTTAGCCGGGAGTCTCTTCCCGCCCCGCCTGTAAAAACGGCCCTCAAGCTCATCGCTGCGCCCTCTGAGAGCCGGGAGGCGTGGGAGCTAAGCCGCGAGTTTTTTTATTCAGATGCCGCTAGCCCGCCGGATGCGCGTGGGGAAATTGGCCTCCTTCTTCCGGGGGGAGATAAATACCCCGATCTTTTTCGGGAAATTTTTCGGGGCATCGGCGCCGAGGCCCAGTTCGGAAACGCGGGCCCCTTGGCGGCCACCCTCGCTGGCCGCCTTTTTCTCTCGATGATTGAGCTAAAGCCGCAGAGTTACCCCCGCCGAGGCCTGATGCGGTTTCTGGACGAGTGCCGCTTTTCCAAGTCGCCGCTTTTTCTCAATGAAATTCTCCAGGCTGAAGATGAAAACGACCCCCCCTCCGTCGATCTTGCCTCTAAGTGGGAGTACATCACCCGCCCGCTTCCCTACGTTTCGAGCGAAAGTGAATGGCGCGCCGCCCTAGGCTCTCAAGCGTTTAATAAAATAAAAAAAAATCACCCCGAGGCCGAAATATTTAAAAAATCTCTTGAGAATATTTTTGCCACTTTCAACGATTTACCCGAAAACGGCCTGCCGTCGCTCCATGCGCAAGCCGCCATCGAAGCTTTCAAGTCCCTTACCGCTGTATCGGATGAATTCGACAAAGCGCTCGACGCCATATCAGATCTCGCCAAGCTCGACCCGATTCTTGGCGATATCGACGCCGCCGAATTCCGCCTTTGGGCGCGGGCCGCCCTTGAGGGAAAAGACGCGCTCCCTCCTCGAACAAAATCAAGGGTCCGCGTCATGAGCCTCCAGGAGGCTCGTGGCCTCTCGTTTTCCTCTGTTGTTATTCCCGGCATGGCCGAAGGCGTTTTCCCCGCTCGGGGGGCCGAAGACCCGTTGCTGCCCGACTCTCTCCGGGCGCTCTTAAATAAATCGCTCGCCACGGATGGAGAGATGCCCCTCCTCCCGCTCAAATCTACACGGATGGCCGAGGAGCGGTTTTTGTTCTGGTCGGCTCTCCAGGCCGCCGAGTGCGGGGCCACTCTGGGCTATCCTCGGGGAGGCAAAGGGGCTGGCGATGAAGCCGAGACACCGCCCAGCCTGTTTCTCGAATATCTCGTAGATGCCTGCCTGCCCGGTGCAGGCGAGGTCGACGAGCGTTTGCGGCTCCTTCCCGGCTACCGCGCCGCTGCTGCGGCCCTTGAGCCCGATGTCATCAAGACAAGCCCCCTTACGCTCCTTGAGCACGAATTGGGCCGGGAGTTTGATGTAATTAATAAGAAATCCGCCATGGGAGCGCTCGCGGATTTTTCGGTGAAAGCGGGATTCGAAAGACGCCTCGTCGCCTGGCGAGGTCGCTGGGAGCGGGACACCCTCAACGCTTTTGATGGTGCGCTCTCCGCACCCGGGCTGCTCGAAGAAATCAATGCGCGCTTGAACCCAGAGGAAATTTCCATTGCTGTTACTGCCCTAGAGGATTTTTTCACCTGCCCGTATAAATTCGCACTCAAACGTCTTCTAGGTTTTGGGGATAAAAGCGAGGCAGCGCTTCCTCTTGAGGCAGAGGGGATGGATAGAGGTAATCTCTATCACGATGCACTCAGGCGCTTTGGGAAAAACGTAATGGAAGCCGGGAAAGGATTCGGCGAAATGCCCCCGGACAAGCGGCGGGGGATGATCGAAAATTCTGTTCGTGAGGCCAGCCGGATACTGGAGGGCAATGGCCGGATTCCGCTTCCTGTTCCCTGGGCCATTCTTCAAGCCCGAGTTGAGCGTGACCTCCAAAAATTTCTCGATAAAATGTATCTCAACGAGCCCGAATGGACCCCGGCAGAAGTTGAAGGTGACTTCGGGGAGCGCGGGGACTTGGTGTCCGTGGAAACGAAGGATGGGAAAGAGATTTTGTTGAGGGGTCGCTTTGATTTGGCGGAAAAACGTGGAAGCGAACTTCGCTTCATCGACTACAAGACAGGTAGGCTTGGTGCCGTGAAGAAAATCCAAACCCTTGAGGGCGGAAAGCGCCTTCAGGTGGACCTTTATGTCCGGCTCTGTGCACCCCGATATGATGATGTGGCCACTCCGGATGCCGCCTATGCATACCCCACAGAGAGCGGTGATTACCGCCTGATTCAAATTCCGGCCGAGACGATATTTGACCGCCGCGATGATGTGGTGGCGCTCTTAAGTTTTTATGCGGAGACGATAGAGAGCGGTAGTTTTTTTCCATTGCCCGATTCGGATATTTGTAGATACTGCGATTTTGTTTCTGTTTGCGGGCCTGACCGGGAGGCGCGCTCAAAGCGAAAGGCGGGTAGCGCTTCTCGGATCGAACTTGATGAACTCAAGGAGAGAGCCGGATGAGCCCTCCGTCGAAAGGCCAAAAAGATCCGAAAGATAAAAAGGCGCGGGACCTCGCAATCAACTGGACGGAAGGTCCCGTTCTTGTCGAGGCGGGCGCGGGTACGGGCAAGACCGACTTACTCGTTAAGCGGGTGCTCCACCTCGTTAAGAACGAGGGAATTGATATCGAGCGAATCGTGGCTATCACATTCACAATCAAGGCCGCCGCCGAGTTGAGGGGAAGAGTCAGGGCGGCTCTGACTTCAGAAGTAGAAAAAGAAAAAGATGACCGAGCAGGGAAATCGCTTCGGGATGCGCTTGACCGGATCGACCGAGCCCCCATCTCGACGATTCACAGCTTCGCTTTGCGGCTTTTACAGGAGCGGCCCATCGAGGCGGGCCTTCGCCCCGGTGCGGGGGATGTGGACCAGGATGCATATGACAACCTGAGGGATCGTGTTTGGGAGGAATGGCTGCGGGAGCGGATGACGGCGGGAGATGAGGCCCTTGAGATGTTTCTCGAACTTGGATTCGGTCAAAAACACCTTGAGGACATTCGTGGCGCACTACTTGAACTGCCCGAGTTGCGCGGTGGGTTTCCTGAGCCGGTGGGTTTGACGGTGCGCGAGATCAAGGAGCCTGTCGGCAGTGTGATTGGCGAATGGAGTGAGTTTTCTAGCCTCCACTGCGAAGATCAAACTGATAAAGGGTTTCAACAGCTTGATGGTGTTATGGAATGGTTCGAAAAATTATCTGATACAGACATGGCCGATTTTATCCGCGGCCTTTGGGAACCACCAACCTATCCTAGAACCAACAGCGGGGCGAAGAAAAAATGGGACAGTGAGGAATCTTTGGAAATTTTTCGCGAAGACGTCACGCGATTTCGCACCGAAGTGACCAAAGCCCTCGCCGTGGCCGGTCATGAGGTGATTTCGGGTGTGGCGGGTTCCCTGGCCGGGTACACCGACACCCTTGCCGCACGGGCGCTTGAGGAGGGTGTTCTGAGTTATGCGGGAATTCTTCATTATGCGGCTCGGCTCATCCGGGAGAGCGATGCGGTCCGAAACTATTTTCATGGCCGATACGATCATTTTCTCATTGACGAGTTTCAGGATACGGATCCCCTCCAGGCCGAATTGATCTTCCGGCTGGCTGGTGATGATGGTGGTGCGGAAAACTGGCGGAATATAAAAATTGGTGGTGGCGGCCTGTTTGTCGTGGGCGATCCCAAGCAGTCCATCTACCGTTTTCGCCGGGCGGACATTGCCGTCTATCACGAGGCGAAAAAGTTGATCGAAAATTCGCCGGGTGGAAAATCAATTCCGATCACGGAAAATTTTAGAAGCGCCCCCGGCGTGACGAAGTGGGTGAACGGTGTGTTCTCGCAACTTATCCAGGAGCAAGGTGCCGTTCAGCCAGGATACGAGCCTCTGAATGCCTACCGTGAGGACGAGGATCTGCGTGTCTCCCTGCTCAAGTGTGAGGGGGCCGAGGCGGGAGAAAAACTCGGTGCCGATTTGTTTCGTCACCAGGAGGCGGCGATGATTGCCGGGGAAATCAAGAAACTCATCGACTCCGGGAGGAAGATTCATCCGAAGGGTGAAGACCCGAGGTCGGTTAGGCCGGGGGATATCGTGCTTCTTTTTCGGACGCGTACGGGGTTTTCGATTTACGAGGAGGCTTTGAGGGGGCTCGACATTCCGGTTTCTAGCGACGGGGGAAGTGGGTTCTACGAGACCATCGAGATAGCGGCGGCTGGCGCCGTGCTTCGGGCTGTGGCGAACCCCGAGGATTCCTTGGCGATGGCGGCGGCGTTGCGCTCGCCGCTTTATGGTTTCTCTGATGTGGATTTGGCCGGGTGGCGTCTTTTCCAGAAAGGGAGTGCTGGCTACCCGGATGAGATGGAGGAGGCGGCGGCAGAGATTCGAGAAATGCACGAGGAGCGCGGGGCGGTGAGTCCACGTGCCATACTTGAGGAAATATTTAACAAAACGCAGGCGTTTGAGCTTTTCTTGTCGGTTTTTGATGGTGAGCGGCGGATGGCCAACTTGTTAAAACTTTTGGATATCGCATTCGAGTTTTCGGGTGGCGGCGCGCGCGGGGTGGACGAGTTTGCGGCCTACCTTAGACGCCAGCTTGCGCTTGGCCGGGAGGCAAAAGAGTCCGAGGAGACGGTGGCGGATGAGGGCGAGGAAATTGTCCGGATGATGACGATTCATGGCTCAAAGGGGCTTGAGTTTCCTGTCGTGGCGCTGGCGGACATGGGTGGTGGCTACATGGCAGATGAGATGAGCCAGATCACGGACAGGCAGAGCGGGCGCGTTCATCTCAAGACAGGCTCTAGTAATCGAAAATTATCTTCTGCTGGGTATGCGGCGGCAAAAGAGCATGAGGATGCGATTCAAGAAGCCGAGCGGCGGCGGCTGCTTTATGTGGCGGCGACGCGGGCGAGGGATTGGCTCATTGTGCCCGAGGGGCAGGATGGGAAAGGTAAAAATCTCTGGGCAATTTTAGAGGAAGGAATAGGTGGTGGCGCGGGCGATTTGATGGAAGAGGTTGTGGCAGATGCTCCCGAGGCGTTTCATGAGCCAGAAGTGAGCCGTTTGCCCGAGGATGCGTTTGAGGTTGATGACGCAAAGGTGCGTGAGCAGGAGCGTGATAATGAGGCGGTGCGAGAGGCGCTGGGCCGGCTAGGGGCGACTTCAAAAAGCGTGCGCCCGGTGCAGCCGAGCCTGCTCCCGGAATTGGTCGCAGGTGGTGTAGCTCAGAGGTGGGAAGAGGAGGATGGGGATGATCGCTGGGGCGTTTCGGCGCTCGAGGCCGAGGGGGCGCCGGGCGGTAAGAAATTCGGCGAGCTGGTCCACGACCTACTGGCGCGGCTCACAATATATGAGGTCGGGGCGGTGAGTGCGCTCGATGGCGTGGCTCGCGGTCTAGCGATTGGCCTGGGGCTCGGGGATAAAGACGCTGGCGAGGCGCTCTCGATGATCACCGGGGCGCTGGAAATGGAGATATTCCGGCGTGCCGGGCGTGCCGGGTGGGCCGAGCGCGTTTACCGGGAGTTGCCGTTCTTGATGATCGAGGGCGAGCGGCTCATCCGCGGGGTGGCCGACCTCGTGTTTGAGGAGGCGGGCGCCCTTGTCGTGGTCGATTTCAAGACCGACGCCGTAAGCGGCTCAAGGGTTGACGGTCGGGCGGCGCACTACCGCCCGCAGGGGACTGTCTACGCGATGGGAGTCGAGGCGGCATCGGGATTGCCCGTGAGTGAGGTGGTATTTACTTTTCTGCGGTCGGGGGAGCAAAGGGCTTTTGAGGTCGATGAGGTGTCAAAGGAGGCCGTCCGGGCGGCGCTTTCGCAGGCTGATTGAGATAATTTTGGGCCCCCCTGGCATCGGAGACGCCCCGTTGGCTCTCTGATAGAATACTAGGATCAATTTTTTAGCGATGAGGGGTTGTCGAGATGAAGGTGTCCTCGGTCGAAGTCCACCGAATCGATATGCCCATGAAGGGTTTTTTCAAAAACGCGACTCACAATCATAACCTTCAACCCGGTGTTCTTGTCCGGGTGCGGGTGGACGAGGGGCTTGATGGTCTCGGGGATGCAGAGCCCCTTAGCGGCTACTCCTCGGCCGGACGCGACGAGACGGCTGATGCCATCGAGAACATCCTGGTCCCGGCGCTTCTTGGGGCTGACCCCCGCCAGGCGCGACGGGCACGAATGACGATGGATGAGGCCGCGCCGGGTCTTTTCGAGGCCAAATCCGCCCTCGACATCGCCCTTGCCGACATCCATGCCAAAGCGCTCGGCATTCCGTTACACGAGCTATTGGGTGGCGCGGTCAGGGACGAGATTTTCTTCAACGCATGGATTGGCGCGAATCCGCCTGAGGTCGCCGCCGCCGAGGCCAAAGACTTCTCGGAGCGGGGCTGGAAATCCTGTAAGGTCAAGGCGATTGGAGATATCGAGTCCGATGCGGCGCGTGTTCTTGCCGTCCGCGAGGCGGTGGGCGATGCGATGGATATTCGCATTGACGCCAATGAGGCCTATGGCCTGGTGGCGGATGCCGTCGCCTTTGCCATGGAGGTCGAAAGCGCTGCTCCAGTACTTTTCGAGCAGCCTGTCCCGCGAGAGAATCTTGAGGGACTTGCCGAGGTCCGTCGCTCGATTAATTTTCCTGTGATGGCCGATCAGTGTGTTTACGGGCACGAGAGTCTGCTCGACATCATTCGTGCCGAGGCCGCTGACATCGTCAAGGTCAAGGTGATGAAGCAAGGTGGCCTCATTGCCACCCGCGAGATGGTAGCCACTGCCGAGGCGGCTGGTATGAGGCTCGTCATCGGCCATGGTTTCGCGTTGACAACCTCAACGCTCGCCGAGGTTCATGTTGCTGCGACATCACAGGCGTTTTTGCCAGCGATTGAATCCGTTGGTCCTGAAAAAATGGTGGCTGACGTAGTGACGCCCGTCATCGATATCAGCGGTGGACGGATACCCGTTCCCATGGAGCCCGGGCTGGGTGTATCCCTGGACGAGGAAAAACTCGGGCGCTACCGTGCGAGGGGTGTGGCCAAGGTCTAGGCTGTCTCTGAAGGCGGTTTTTTTCGTGTCCGGTGTACGGGCACCGATGTGTGGTTGAGAGGTACTAGCGTGCAATTTCCTTATTTTGACATATCACCTTCCATTGCCTCGGGTCTCCTTTTCTTTTTGTCATATGTTTTTATGACTTTGTCCGGTCTGGTAGTGGGCGGTTTTATGTACGTGCTCATTGCTCAGGTTCGCGGCATACGAAGCATGGACCCGAGATGGGAGCAGTTTGCGAGAACTTTTTCAACGTACATTTTTCGAATTGCTGTTCTCGGCGTCGGCATGTCAGGGTGTTTGTTGTGGCTGGTATTTGTATCCGTGCATCCCGCAGTCGCCGCCGAGTTGCTGAGGATTTTTGAAATCCCAGCGTATGCCGCTTGGCTGTTGTTGCTGATCTCGGCAGTATCTTTGTTCACTTACATCAACACATGGTCCAGGTGGCGAAATAACATTCTGCTCCATTTGCTGGCTGGCTCAATCGCAGCCGTTGGACTCTGGGTTGCTTTGGCTGTTCCCATCTCGGCAGGTGCTTTTTCCCTGACGCCACATTTTTGGCTCAATACATTTTCGACCCGGGACGCTGTTTTCAATCCCTCCTTTATCCCCACTTACCTTGTCTGGTCTTCGTGGGCGCTCGCCATGGCGGGCGGCGCCGGAATGATTTGGACCATTAATCAACGGGATGATATATGGCGCGCCGCCCTTATCGAGTGGCTGGGGAAATGGGCTGCGATCGCTTCCTTTATTTGTGCGGCATCGATGATGTGGTGGATTTTTATCCTGTTTTTCGAGGGCTTGCCGGTCATTACACTCGCGGGGGCGATTGCCGTTGTGGCTGTATGTCTCGGTTTGATTTTGATTCTCTGGGCAGCGCGCCGTCCTGAGAGTTTCGGAAAATCACCGGTGGCGGTTGTCGTCGTCGCGCTCTTGATTCAGGCAGGGGGAATTCAGTCGCTCAGAAGCACCTCCCCTGGCCCGTTTGTGATACAGGGGCATATGTTTCGCAACGGAATTCTCGTTTCTGATATCGGCAAACTGGCTGCCTCGGGGATTTGGAAGCCATCCCCATGGCGAACAGATGACAGTCCTCCTGATAAATTGGCGCTCGGGGCTTTTAGCTTTAGGGCGCAATGTTTTGTCTGTCATTCAAGTTGGATGGGAAGAGGAGGCATACCCTCCCTATCAGAGGTTAAATACTTTGGGGATGTGAATCGATTTCTGGATGAATTGTCTACGCGCCATCCCGCTTTGCCAGTTCTCGCAGGCTCGGAAGGTGAAAAACTGGCGCTTGTCCATTATATCAAGTCCCGTCTTTCAGAATCGGGTGCTGCTCTTATCGCTCGTCCTCCTGAGCCTCCTCCTGTGCCGGTAAAGGTGAAAAAGCCTTTGCCGCCTAGGCCCCAAGCGAGCGAAGTGGAAAAGCCAGCTATAGAGACGCCTTCTTCCGAAAAGTCATCCGAGGAAGAAAAACCAGTTTCCGTTGAACCGCCTCCGGCCAGTGATGTGGGGAAATCGGCGGCGCCGGCTGACGCCGCCAAGCCGGAGACAAATGAAACGAAGACCCCGGTTCAAGGTGAAAGCCCCCCGGCGGAAGCTGCATCTGATGAGATAAAAAAGACGCCGCCACCTTCCACGGAAATCGAACCAGAGGCTTCTAAGGAAGAGGCCCCAACCCCCGCAGATGAGGGTGTCGCTAAGCCAGCCGAGATGCCGACCACGGAAGAGGGAAAAGAGCCAGAGAAGGTTGGGCCCGCCCCGGCGAAAAAAAGAAATGAGTAAGCCGGTCGAGGTCGAGCAAACAAAGTCAGGTGAGCCGCCTGCTGAAGTGAAAGAGCAAGTTCTTGGTGCGGTGGGGGAGAAGAAATGAATTTTTCTGCGACAGCATTATTGATTTCGAGCCAGTTGGCTACCTCTTTAGCCGTGACGATTTTCACTATTTCAATGTGCGCATTGGTGGCGATTCCCTGGCTCGCTGCCCATATGCGTTTTTGGGGGCGTCGTAACGGGAAGAAATCTTATTTCACGTCGGCTGATCTTCTTGTGCGAATTTCCATGCTCTGCCTCTCTGGGGTGTTCATTTTCGGGATGCTGTCCTTTCATCTTGTTTCGTTAAGACATTCTCCGGCTTTAATGACGGCAATAATTCTCATGGCGCCTTTATCAGTTGCCGTCCCATTGTTGTGTTTTGTGTGGGGCGCTTTCTGCACCCTTTCGAAAAAAACTTCTCGTTGGTCTGAAAATGATTTACTTTATCTTGTAGCCGCTGGAGTGGCGGCAGTCGGGGCATCGGTTATTGTTACGGCGTTAATTGCCGGTGCGGTAGATGACTCTCTCTGGCGGGATATGCGGAAAGATTTTATTAGTGTTTTTTTCTCGTCTTCGTTTTTGTTCGGATTTGTTGTTGCGTTGCTCTCCTCCTTTTTGGTGGGAGGTATTCTTCTTATGTTGATCGGGCGGCGCTCGTTTTACTGGGAAAGAGGCGTGTCGGTTTCAGAAGGCGCTTTTTTAATACAGATGGGAGCGGCGCCTTCCTTGTTTGCGGTCATTCTTCTGGTCGCTTGGGTGAGTGGATGGTGGTTGTTTGACGGTTTGGTGCCTCTTCGTGCCATCATTTATTCAAGTGACATTGTTTTGTTGTCCCTGTCCGGGGTCCTGGTTGTGGGCGTGGTTGTATTGGTCGAAATGCTGGCGAGTGTGTTGAAGAAAAAAGGCAATGCCCCCCGTACAAGCTTTGCTGTTGCTGTTTTGTTGTTTGTTACTGTTTTTTCTGCGACCTCGCTTTTCGGAATGCCCGATTCTCCCGGCGCTTTGGGGCAAAGTCAAAAGGCATCCAAAGCAATGAAACAGAATTTGCCGGGAGCCAGGTAAAAGCAAAAGGAAAGCGCGATGTTGATTGATATATGCAGCTTCCTTCCTGTTCATTCTTCTTTCATTGCCAGGCTTTCGGGGTGGGCCGCCATACCTGGATATTTTCGCATGTTTTCGAAGGGGATTTCGAGATTTTGTGGCGTCGGGGAAGAGGAATTTATTCAAAGGACGATGGAGCGCTCTGCCTCGGAAGTTAATGATTTCATCGAAGAAGTATCCGAGAAGCGTGGGCGCCCGGTAGGTGATTTTATCCTGGACATGGACGAGGCGGGGTACGATCTGTCTGTGGTGTTTAGCATCGATCAAGAGAGTACGACGGGGGCGAGGCCCCTTGATCCGGAGGCGCTGGCAGGGGCGGTGAGGGCGCATCCAGATCGGCTTCGCGCCATGATGGGGGTTGATCCGAATAAAGAGGATGCGGCTAAATCACTCGAACGTGGGGTGAGGGAGCTGGGTCTTCACGGGGCGCTGCTTTGTCCATTTCTTCATCTTCTTCCGGCCGATGATAAGGCCTATCGGCCAATTTACAAAAAATGTATCGAACTTGGTGTTCCTGTCTGGATTCACACCTCGACCAACTGGGCGCAGGCGCATCCCATGGAACTGGGCCGGCCCCTTGCGCTTGATCGGCTTTGCGGGGAAATGCCTGAGCTCAAGGTTATTGCAGGGCACGGTGGTTGGCCCTGGGTGCCGGAGATGGTGGCCGCTGCCTGGCGGCATCCGAATCTTTATATCGACCCCTCAGGCCACCGGTGGAAGTATCTGGCAACGCCTAATTCTGGTTGGGAGATGCTGCTTCATTTCGGAAATTCGGTTTTGCAAAACAAAGTTTTGTTTGGAACAGACTGGCCGCTTATGTCGATGTCCCTTGCCGAGATCGCTGCCGAGGCGCGTGCGCTGCCTCTTAAGCCCGAGGTCATCGAAAAGTGGATGGGCGGCAATTCGGCGTATCTTCTGGGGATATCCTCATGACAGCCAAGGCTTCTTCTCGATGGTATGTGACGTTGATGGCTGCGTGTTTTCTTACGTGGTCCGTTTTCGGGTCCTTGGTTTCGACGAGCGGGCTGGTGGAATTGATCAGGGGCGAGATGGGCTTGAGTTACTCCGAGGGCGGGTTTTTGCTGTCGGTTCCTTTTCCGCTGATAACCTTGTTCGCTTTGATGGGAGGTGTCTTTGTCGATCGCCTGGGGGTTCAGAGGATGGCCCGGCTGGGTGCGCTGCTGGTTCTTGCTGGCGGCTTACTCAGAGTGTGGTCGTGGGGTTATTGGCAGCTGGTTATAGGGATCGCACTGGTTGGCGCAGGGGCAGGATTAATTTTTCCGGTTCTTCCGAAAGTGGCGCGGGAGACGGCACCTCCCGATAGCCGAGAGACGGCGGCCGCATTTTATACGGCGGCGGTTGTCACGGGTGCGGCGATGGGGGTGGCTTTCAGTGGTTTTATGGCCTCGATTTTGCCAAGCGTGCCCTTTGTCAGCGCCGAGTCGAGCTGGCGGGGCGGTTATCTGATTTGGGCCTGCGCGCTATTCGTGACTTTTATCGTCTGGGAGCGGGTCGGTAGCCGCTCGTTGGCCGAAATCGGTGATGAGGAGTCAGGTGGCGGTGGAGAGTCATCGTTCTCCCCCTGGCGCAGCCGCACCGTCTGGGCCGTGACAGCGGCGCTGTTCGTCAACAACGTGCTTTTCTATACGGGGATCGGCTGGTTCCCCTCGATCTTGGAGTCCAAGGGCTGGGGCCTCGGTCAGGCGGCCCTAATCGTGTCCTTTGTGGCTTGGCTCGGGATAATAGCCGTGCTGACCGCACACAAAATTTCTCCCTTGGTGGGCGGCATCCCCCGGATGGTGATGATTTGCGTGCTCTTGATTGTCGTGATTCTCGTGGCGCTTCCCCCCTCGGGGAGGTGGGCCGCCGCCTTTGGAATCGTTCTTATCGGTTTCGCGATGAATTTTTGGTTTGTTCTGTGTATGGGCTATCCGGCGCGGGCGGTGCCTGCGGCATCGGTGGGCCAGGCGGGTGGGATGATCATCGGGCTCGGATATTTCGGCGGGTTTGTCGGGCCCTGGGCGGCGGGCGCGATTAGAGACGCCGCAGGCGATTTTGGCCCGGCCCTGTATGCCATGGCGGCCCTGACACTCGTCTCCCTCCTGACGGCTCAAAGCTTCGGGCGGCCCGCAGAGTAAAGATGGTGGCCTCATCAGAGCGCATCATTTAAGATTCCCGCCGGTAGCGTCGGCAGACGCCCAAAAAACTGGAGGCTACGTGAACCAACAAGAAATGCGCCCACGGCTCAGACAACTAGAGGCCACCCCCACCGAGCACGAGGGGCAGCAGGTCATTATCTTGAGGGACCCGCTCCATTTAACCGACGCTGTCCTGGTCGTGCCGATGGGACTGCTTCCCGTGCTCCAGCGCCTCGACGGCTCGCACATGGCAACAGAGATCCGCAGCGAAATTCTCGATGAACACAAACTCGATATCCCCGAGGAGAATATCTATGAGGTTTTCTCTCGGCTCGAGGCGGCGCATTTTCTTGACGGCGAGGGGTTCGAGAAGTGGCAACAAAAGGTGGTGAACGATTATCTTGAGGCGCCCACAAGGCCAAGTTTTCTCGCCGGTAAAAGCTATGACGCCGACCCGGCTGCACTGCGCAGCCAGATCGATGGTTTTTTCACGGCAGAAGGCGGCCCCGGGCCCCCAGAGCGAAACGGCACTGCCCCAGGCATCGCCGCAGGCGCTCCCTTGAAAGGCCTCATTGCGCCCCATATCGATTTTGGCCGGGGCGGCCCCACCTTTGGCTGGAGCTACCGGGCGGCGGCCGAGCGGGCCGATGCCGATGTCTATGTCGTCCTGGGCACGGTTCATGCCCCAACGCTTGAAATCTTCTCGCTCACCAACAAGGGGTTTGAAACACCCCTCGGGCTCATGGAAGTGGATGAAGAATATATCGGGGGCTTGGCCCGGCGCGCGCCGATGAATCTGTACCGCGATGAGTTCGCCCAGCGGGGCGAGCACTCCATCGAATTCCAGGCCGTCCTCCTGCGCTACCTCTATTCGGAAGGCGGCCATCTTGCCGGAGGAAAGCATCCTACGTTCGTGCCCATTTTAGTCGGCTCGTTTGGCGATTTTGTCGCCAGTGGAAAATCCCCGAAGGGGAACGATGAGGTCGAGGGCTTCATCACGGCGCTTAAAGAAACCACCGCCGAGCTTGAGGCGGCGGAACGAAAAGTTTGTTATCTCGCGAGTGTCGATCTGGCCCACGTCGGGCCCCAGTTCGGCGACGAGCGGCCCGTGGACGAGGCGCAACTTGAGGCGCTTGAGGCGGCCGACCTTGCCTCGCTCGATGCTGTTTGCCGGGGGGATGCCGAGGCATTTTACTGGAGCGTGGCGACCGATGGCGACGCCAGAAAAGTGTGCGGCCTTGCGCCTATCTACACCATGCTCCGTGCGATGGAAGAAACCAGCGGCGAGGTTTTGAACTATAGCCAATGGCCCGATCCAGAGGGCACGGTAACGTTCTGCGCCGTCGCGCTTACCTGAGTCTTAATATTTTTTTAAATTAATTTTTTAACGATATAAAGGAGTGCACTGTGCTTTATCTAGGTGAGGATGAAATCAAGTCTTTAATTGGGATGCCTGATGTGCTCGATCTGGTGGACGATGCCTTTAAGGCGCAGGGCGAGGGCGAGGCGCCGAACCAGCCGAGGCGGCGGCTGCACATGCCCAAGGGGGCGCTTCAGGTGATGTACGGGGGGCTTCCCGGCGTGGGCTATTTTGGGATGAAAGCCTATACGACGTTTCCGGGCATCGGGGTGCGCTTTATTGTTTTGCTCTGGGACTCGAACACGGCAGAACTTGTGGCGCTGATGGAGGCGAATATTCTGGGCCAGCTTCGCACCGGCGCGGCGAGCGGGGTGGGCGCGCGCTACATGGCACGGAAGGACGCAAAAGTGGCCGGGCTATTCGGCTCGGGTTCCCAGGCGAGGACCCAGCTAGAGGCCCTTTGCTGCGCGATACCACTTGAACAGGTGAAAGTTTTTAGCCGGAGCGCGGAGAAGCGGGAAAAATTTGTTGCCGCGATGAAAGATAAAGTTTCCGCCGAGCTTGTGCCGGTAGAGAGCGCGACCGAGGCAGTGAAAGGCTCTGCAATTGTATGCACGATGACGACGGCAAGAGAGCCCGTGTTTGACGGAGGGGATTTGGAGCCGGGCACCACGGTTATCCCTGCGGGCTCGAACCGCGTGACGAACCGCGAGGTGGACGATGAGACTTTCCGCCGGGCGGCGCGCGGTCGTATTGCCACCGATGACATCGATGGCGCGAAGATTGAGAGCGGCGATTTGGTGCGCGCTGTTGCGGCTGGGGCCGTCACCTGGGGGCAGGTGGTTGAGATTGGCCAGATAGCCTCAGGGAAAATGCCGGGGCGCGCTTCGGCGGATGAGATCAATATGTTCCTCAGCCAGGGCGTTGGAATTGAGGATGTTGCCATTGGCGCTGAGCTCTATAAGCGGGCCAAGGCGCAGGGCGTGGGCCAGGATCTGCCCATCGAGGGAACTTTCAAGAAGAGGACTTGAAGCCACGAAAAGGCGTAAGCGGGCTGGAATTGTAGTTTTTTTCAATAAAGTTTTTTTTCTGTGAATAGTTAAGTTGTTGTTAATTAAGTTCTTATGGATATTCGCTGTTTGCCGCGGCGCAGGATTGTCAGCGGGGGGCTTGAATTTTATTGCCCCATCCTTTATTAATAATTCTCCTTTTTCGGGCGGCGTGCTGGAGCCCGCTTGAAAGCGTTGTTTTTATAGCTCCGGATGGGATACCGGTTTCATGAGAGACAAGATTCTACTCGAGTGCACTGACTGTAAAAAGATGCGCTACCCCACCACCAAGAATAAGCGCAACACGCCTGATCGGCTTCAGTTTAAGAAGTTTTGCCGTTTCTGCCGCAAGCATGTGTTGTTCCAGGAGACGAAATAATGGCCCCCCGTGGAAAAACTATTTCTATTGCCAGACGCCGTTGCATCGTCACGGGCAAGGCCGTTGTATACGGCAATGCGATTAGTCACTCACGTCGTCACACCCGCCGCCGCTTTGAGCCCAACCTGCATTACAAGCGCTTCTGGGTTGTCGAGGAAAAACGCTGGGTTCGTCTCCTCGTCTCGGCTCGGGGCATCAAGACCATCGCCAAGAAAGGTATTTTTAAGGTGTTGGTTGATCTGCGTCGTAGGGGCGAAAAAGTTTAGCCTCGTTTTTTTTAGAAACCTCCCCGCTACATAAATCTTTTTAACCCCACTCAACGGTTTCCTGCGCCTTGGCTGCGCAAATCCGGCGCCTCGTTTTATATTTGCGGGCGAGAATCTCGATGCGCCTTCTTCTATGAAATTTTTGCGTCTGGAAGCTCTGGATACAATAAAGCAACGTCATGATTCGCTAAATTTAAAACGTTGCCGCATAATTCCAATAATCTCAATGTATACAAAATCACTCGTGGTTCCGCCTTTCAATATTGATGCAGGGGGGAATTGCTTTTCTTTTTGTTGGTGGGGCCGTGTTGTGGATTTTTACCACAACACGGTCGTATTTGTTATGAATTTTTAATTCGCAGACAAGGAGATTTCTCGATGAGTGAAGATCGCGTAAAAAAAGGAATAGAGATTCAAGGTGGAAGCCTGGGCCGGGATATGCCGAACATGAAAGTGTTCAGGGAGTTGTCTCCAATGTATGCTCAGAGTATTGAGGAGTGGTGTTGGGGCACAATCTGGGATCAGCCTGTCCTCGACATAAAAACGCGCGAACTCATCGTCATCGCCACATCCATTGGCCAAGATGATGTTGGCGAGGTGGCGATGCATACGCGGGGCGCCCTGAATCGCGGTGCATCCCGCGAGGAGATAATCGAAACAATCGTGCAGTGCGCTCCCTATGTCGGGCTTCCCAAGACGAATCATGCGCTCCTGACGGCCAAGGAGGTTTTCGATCAGTGGGAAGAGCGCGACGACTGGAAGGCCGTTTAATTGTTTTACTAAACTAAAGAGGCTTGAAGCGTAGCTAGGTCTTTGTAAGCGTTCTGGGTAATACAGGGGCAAGGACTTTGATTGCCGCCTGATTTGTGACTTGGGGGCAAATCATCCCTCTGGCGGCAGACAAGGAGATTTTACGATGGCTAGATTACCGATCATCGATCCAGAAACAGCGGAAGGGGAGGCCGGACGCTTTCTAGCCGCCTCAATCCAGTTCCGGGGGCGCGCACCGAACGCCTCTCGCTCGTGGGCGAACATCCCCTACATCGCAAAACTCGTCCTGCCCTTCCATGTGCCCATTCAGCGGGAGGGAGGCGGGGGCGTGCTTTCCTGCCGCATCAAGGAAATGGCCGTCCTCAAGACGAGCCATGTGAACACCTGTGATTACTGACTCGCGCACAACACGGCGCTTGGGCAAGCGGCTGGCATCACAGATGAGCAAAACGAAGAGATAGGGACGGACGCCTATCTGACTTCAAAAAATTTCAACGCACGCGATCGCGCGGCAGTGCTGTGGGCCGAGCACGTAACGACCAACACGGCCCGCGATCGAGACGACGTGCTTGATGAGGTTCGCCCGCATTTTAACGATGCCGAGCTGGTCGAGCTGACCGCCATCAGCGGGCTTTTCAACGTCTCAAACCGGGTTCATGACACGCTCCAGCTTCCTATCGAGCACTCCGGCGAGGTCAACAAAATAAAGACCTCTGTGCTGGTAAATACCGACAAGCTCAAGGCTTACTATGAGAGCCTCGTTTCCATGTGGCCTGATGATTTTCCCGCCACCGAGGCAGATCCGGACCAGAGTGCGGAAGCCGCTAAAGGCACAATGTCGAAGGGTCGCCTGGATGAGGTTCTCCTGCCCGGTGCGGCCGAGCGTATTCGGGCGAAGGGCCCCATCGTTTCGCTTTCAGGTCCCGAGTCGGCACAGGGAGAGGCGGCGAGTTATTTCCGGTTGGTGTCGCGCCTTTACCGCCGGATACCGGCCTCGCTTCGCGCCTGGGCGCACATCCCGCTTATCGGAAGAAGCTACATCCCTCTGCGTATCGCCTTGCTGCACGAGGGGCTGGGTGGCGTCGTCTCCTCGCGCATCAAAATGATGGCCGTCATCAAGACAAGCCTGGTGAATGGGTCGGCCTACTGCCTGGCTGAAAACACCCCGCTGGCCCGGGCCGCCGGAATCACGGACGAGGTGGCCCTGGTTATCGCCTCGGATGGCTACATGGCCTCCCCCCTACTTACCCCAAGCGAGCGAGCGGCGATTCTGTGGGCCGAGCAAATAGCTGTTAACACGGCACGAAGTGAGGAGGACGGATTCGCGGAGCTAAAGAAACGCTTTAGCACCACCGCGATAATGGAGCTGACCGGTCTGTGTGGTTATTATAATATGTTTAATCGCATGCACGACTCACTGCGACTGCCGCCCGGCGAGGACGATGAGGCAGAGGCGGTAGAGTTTGTCATCCGTGTGGACCCTGAAAATATTAAGGCCTATCTCAAGGAGGCGGTTGATAACTGGCCCGAGGCGTTCCCCGAGCCCAATTAGAAATAATACCCCTGAATACCTTGGGGACGGAGGAGATACTTCAATGGCACTGATTAAGCTTATCAATCCAGACGAAGCCGAGGGCGAGCATAAGCGTACTTTTGAAATCCTCAGCAACATTCGCACGAAACATGTTTACTCGCAGCTGGCGAGCGTGAATTCGCCGTTCTTGTCGCGAATCATGGCAGCCCTTGTCTACACCCTGCGCGAGGGGATGGGCACCATCCTGCCCTCGAAAATAAAACAGATTGCCATCATCAAGACCAGCCAGCTCAATAATTGCGACTACTGACTGAACCACAACACCGCGCTCGGTCGGACCGCGGGTATCACGGACGAGGAGGCCGAGGTCGTCTTCTCGGATAATTATACTGACTCCCCACTCCTGACGGATCGCGAGAAGGCGGCGGTGGTCTGGGCCGAGCACGTCACGCTAAACACCGCCAAGAGCCGCCCGGACCTCCAGGAGAGCGCCAAAAAGCTTTTCTCCGATCAAGAACTTTTTGAACTCACCTTCATCATCAGCTACTTCAACTTTCGCAATCGTCTCCATGACACATTGCTGTTGCCCTTGGATGAGGCGGATAAGGTGGCGGATAACACGGGATTTCTGCAGCCAGACCCTCGTAAAATGAAGGCCTACCTTCAGGCTGTTGTGGATAATTGGCCCGATGAGTTTCCAGAACCGAACAAGGAGTAAGCCCCCCCGCCGGGTAATCGAATAAAAGTTAGAACTAATTTTCGACCTAGCCATTAAATCTATGGCTAGTTTGTCAGCCGCACACCCAGCACGGAGTTGATGCCGAGGCCCTCGGCGTCGGTGGCAAATTCGGTGGACGAGACCGCCGCCGGGATAATCTCGAAGGAAAATTCATCCTGTGCGCTTGCCGAGCCGGGGTTGAAACTGGTTATTCTCACCTGGATGAAATCGACGATCGCAACCGAGCCATTTGATGAGTCCACCGGCGAGATCACTGGAAGCGTCATCTCTGTGTCTCCCGCGTTCAGGCGGTTTCGCATTGAACTCTGCCAGCCCTGACGGGTGCCGGGAAGGGCGCCGAGGACATCGCCGAGCGTTGCCGTTCCCGAGTAGCCGCTTTCAACCTCGTCTTTTAGCTCGCCGTTGGAGTTGTTGTTGTTGAAAGAGAGCCCGGTCAGGAAAATTTCGCTATCGGCTGGTGTGTCTGAGGAGTAGTTGCACGAGCTCCCGCTGGCGCCGAATACGTTGCCGCAGTGGCGGAGCATGCTTGAGAAAGTCTGCTCAACGCTGAGCTGACCAGAGCAGCCGCCGCCCTCGTTGTTGCAGTAGATACCGAACGGAACGAGATTGCCCGGCGAAATGGCTCGGACGGATGCGAGCTCGGCGGTGGCACCGGTGTCTATCGTGGCGTTGTCCATCCCGATGATGGGCGCGAAGAAAAGCGGCAGCGTGTGCTCGATTCCCACGCGGATGGATTCCGAGGTTGGAAATGTGACTGTCGCCGTGGCTCCTTGCATAAATGTAGAGTTGTCGATGTTCTGGCCTACATAACTTCTTGCCTCGGCCTCGGCCTCAACCTGGGTTCCGCCGCCGGCGAGAATGGCGCCGCCCGCACGGGCACCGGCGTCCACGGCGGTTTGCATGATGCTCTTGGCGACGAACATGTATCCCACATCGACGGCAAGCGCGCCCATCCCGATGATGGCGGGCAAGAGCAGGGCGATGACCGCGACGATTACGCCTTGGCTGTCTTTAATCACGCGCCGGCGAATCCACCCGCTGATTGTTGAGAGTGTGTTCTTGTTTTTCATTTTGGAAACCTCCCAGTTTCCGTGTCGTGCTCGATGCTTATGGCCCAATCGGACCGGTAGTTCCATCCTCAAAATCCTATTCACAACTCATATATTAGGCAGATTATTATAAAGGTGCATGCCCTCAAGAGGGGAAAAAGTGAGGGGCCACACAGATAATGCCTTGTAAATAAGGGTTTTGTGAGGCGGCACACCATTGGGCAGGGGGGATGGGGGTATTCGATTTTTTTGGGCGGTCGATATGACAAGGCCCGGGAAGTAGGAAAATCGGAATGGATCTTGGTCAAACAGGAATAATATGGTGATGTTTTCAGTTTTAGATGGAAATGAGGGTGTTACCCAAAAGGGTAGAAATTTAAGTTGTCTAAATAGTTTCAGGCGATGCCCTTGAAATGGCGAATTCTCTCTGCCGTTGGGCGCTCTTTTCGGCAATCTGATTCTGATTGCCTGCCCTGCTCTTGTTATGCGTCGAATCCGTCAACTGAATTTCGCTTTGGGAGGACAAAGAAATGGAGCGTCCAAATTATTTCAGGGCTGCTGTATGCGGTCTTATCGCAACCTACATCATGTCGGTTGCGGGCCAGTGGGGGGTGTCTGTCGGGTTGCCGAGAATGGACCCTGGAAAGCTGATGGCATTCTCTTTCGGGCAATCCCCCTTGTGGTTGGGTGAGGCTGCGCATTTTGCCAATGGTCTTATCTTGGGGATGATGTATGCCAGGTGGGAAGATAAAATTCCGGGAGATAATGTTTGGCTCAAAGGTGTTTCGGTTGGGGTTATTACCACGATAGGTGCGATGATTGTAAGCGGGACGGTTACGCCGCGACCATTTTTCAAGCCATTGGTGCCGATGATTGCGTCTATTTTGCTGCATCTGGTTTTTGGTATTGCGCTGGCCTACGCTTATTCCCGGGAGGGGGAAAAGGCTTAGTTTTAATCTGATATCTAAAAAATGACCGGGGGGGGCATAGCTTTCCCGGTCATTTTTTTAATCCTGATTAATCATTTTCGGGTGGTTCCGCTGGCGGCTCTGTAGGTGGGTCTACCTCGTCGAGCATTTGGCGGTAGTTTTCATAGTTGGGCGGAAAACCGCCGGTGTAGGTCAGCCAGTTCGTCACGGGGTAGCGCGAGGCGCCAGCCTTGTGGGTGGATTCGAGGCCACTCATGATTTCATCGGCGAGCGAGAATGGGAAGCTGAAGGCAATTTCATGGTCCTGAACCTGGCCGAATATT
>JABJAL010000103.1 GCA_018669005.1 Nitrospinaceae bacterium | reverse complement strand
GCGCCGACCAGCATCATCGGCATTTTCTAAAGGAGTGCCTGACTCCACTGGAGCCCCGGACTGCGCCATATTATTCCTCAAAAAGGAGAGTGGCAGCGGCCCGAAGATCGCGCGGCGCACCGGCGGTTAATCAAGAGAACCACCGGCGCACCGCGATAATTCGAACCCAGAAATACAGGGTCTTTATTTCAGACCAGTTTCTTTATAGTAGCGAAGAGCGCCCTTATGGAACGGTGCCGAGAGGCCGCCCAACATCGCTTTCTTGGTCAGGAACTTGAAAGCGGCGTGCGAGGCCCGGAACTTATCCAGGTTGCCAAAAATGGATTTCACCACATCATAGACCACCTGGGGATCCTGCTTGGAACTCGTAACGAATGTGGCTTTCACGGCATAGGTATTTACGTTCTTGCTCACGCCTTTGTAGATGCCGCCCTGAATTGTCGTCATGACATAGAAGGGATGCGCGGCAACCAGCTTTTTAATTCCGCTGGAATTAATGTCGAGAATCCGAAAGGCGGTGCTGTTGGCAATTTCAAGACCGCCGCCCCAGGGATTACCCACCGTGTAGAAAAAGGCGTCGATTTTCTTGTCCACGAGCGCTCGGCTGGCTTCACCCTGCTGAAGACCCTCGGCCTTGATGTCAGACTTGGGACTGATGCCGTAAATGCGCAGAACGTCCATCGCGTTGCCCCGCTGCCCGGAGCCGGGGTTGCCGATATTCACGCGGCGTCCGCGAAGGTCGCTGACTTTTTTAATACCGGTGTCCGCGCGGGTGCCGAGCATGACGGTCTCGGGATGCGCACTGAATACGCTCCTGAGTTCCTTGACGGGACCCTTTTTCTTCCAGTCGGCTTTGCCGTTATAGGCCTGCCAGTTGCGGTCAGACTGCGCCACACCGAAGTTCAACAGGCCACGCTTAATGGCGTTGATGTTGAACACCGAGCCCAAGGCTGGCCGACCAATGCAGTTATAGCCTTTGCTTTTCAGGGACTGATTAACAATTTTGCAGACATTCAAGGCAACCTGGTAATAAACGCCGGTGGTCGAACCACCGCCAACGACAAGGAACTTCGCTGCGGACGCAGGCACGGAGGCGCCAGCCAGACCAACAGCAACCATGACAGCAAACAACCACTTGATTGATCGTTTCATCTTTTCAACCTCCCTTTTGGCAATCAAGAATTTTTCTTCTTAAGTACCGTAGTGAACAACATACAAAAAGGCCCAAAGACCCCATAATTCAATCGAAAAAAAAGATATTCCCCTGTTTCCTTCCAGAAAATCTTTGTACTCAGAATTTCATATAAACATACTGAGGCTGACTCTGGGCGTCAACACCATAAAATAGCCCTATCTTTGCAGGACATAGGCAACTGAGACATACTGGCACGTCAATATTTCGTCTTATTATCATTGTTTTTGAGGTCATAATATCGTGTCCACTCAATCCTGGGATGTCATTGTGGTCGGGGCTGGAATTATCGGTCTCTCCTCCGCTATGGAAATATCCCGCCGACATCCTGGCAAGCGAATCCTCATCCTCGACAAAGAAACCAAGCCCGGCCTTCATCAATCAGGCCACAACAGCGGGGTCATCCACGCCGGACTCTACTACCGACCAGGCTCACTAAAGGCAGAAACCTGCCGCGAGGGCGCAAGCTCAATGGTGGCCTTCGCTAATGAGCATGGAATCAAATACGAAATCTGCGGCAAGGCCGTAGTCGCCACCAGCCCGGAGGAAATCCCCCGCCTCGATGAGCTTCACCGCCGGGGCGAGGCCAACGGAATAGAAGGCATCAAAGTGCTCGGCACCGAGCAGCTAAAAGAATTCGAGCCACACACAAGAGGCGTCAAGGCGCTTTGGATACCCTCGACCGGTATCATCGACTACCCGGCGGTCGTCGAGACCTATGCGCGAATCATCAAGGATGCGGGGCAGGAAATTCGATTGGGCACAGAGGTTACGGGCATTGAAAAAAGGGGCGGCGAGATTGTCGTCGAAACTAGCACTGGGGATTTTTCGGGAAAGTTTTTAGTCAACTGCGCTGGCCTCCATGCCGACAGGGTGGCCCGCCTTGCTGGCGGTCAGATTCCGCTGCGCATCATTCCATTCCGGGGAGAATACTACGAGCTCAAACCCGAAAAACGGGATCTGGTAAAAGGGCTCATATATCCGGTGCCCGATCCCTCGTTTCCATTTCTTGGGGTGCACTTCACCCGGCGGGTGGACGGCACCGTCGAGGCGGGCCCCAACGCTGTTCTTGCCTTTAAGCGTGAGGGCTACACCCGGACCAGCGCGAACCCGGGCGACATACTCGATACCTTCAGCTATCCCGGATTCTGGCGGCTCGCACGAAAATATTGGCGCGTCGGCGTGGGTGAGATGTATCGCTCGGCCAGCAAGGGCGCCTTCACGCGTGCGCTCCAAAAACTCATGCCCGATCTACAAGAAGAAGACATCATCCCCGGCGGAGCGGGTGTTCGCGCTCAAGCCGTGGACAGTGAAGGGAAACTCGTCGATGACTTCGCCATCGTCCACACCGAAGGGGCGGTACACGTCTGCAATGCGCCCTCACCGGGGGCGACAGCATCGTTAATGATAGGAAAGAAAATCGCCGATATGGTGGAGGAAGCCCACCCGGCGCTGGCTGGATAGTCATATACCACTGTTACTGGCGCATCGGCTCCGGCAAATTTCCCGCAAGAAGTGTGCTCACCATTTCGGACGTCACGTTCCCCCCGCTGATTACGGCGACCGTTTTCCCCGCAACACCCGCCCGTCCGGTCATCCACGCAGCAACAGACACCGCTCCCGAGGGCTCGGCCAGTATTTTTCCCCGACTGAATAAAAGCCGGAAAGCCTCGGCAATTTCCTCCTCACTCACGAGCACCACCTCGTCTACACGCTCTTGAATATGCGCGAAGGGAAAATCGCCGGGGCGGGTGGCAGACAGGCCGTCCGCCATACTCTCCCAGCGTTCTAGCGAAGTCGGCTCCCCTGCCTCAAGGGAGTGATAAATTGCCGCGCCACCCTCGGGGTTCACCCCCACCACACGCACGCCGGGACTTCGAAGCTTTATCGCGCTGGCCACGCCCGAAATCAGCCCGCCCGTGCTGCACGGGACAATCACCGTTTCGACATCAGGCATATCGTCGAGAATCTCCATCCCCAAACCGGCATGGCCGATGGCCACACGCCGATCCTCGGCAGTGTTGATGGGCACCATCCCGCGCTCTTGCGCCACCTTTTCCATGAGCGGTTTTCTGGCGAGATAGTTGTCCTCACAAAAAACGATCTCGGTGCCATAGCCCCGAACCGCCTCCACCTTATAGGGGCTTGTGCTCTTCATCATCACGACGACAACGGGAATACCCAGGCGCTTTCCGGCATAGGCGAATGCCTGGGCGAAGTTGCCCGATGAACTCATCACCACGCCGCGCGCACGCTCGTCTGCAGACAGCGAGCCGAGCAAATGAAACGCCGCACGGGGTTTATAGGCGCCGGTTACCTGAAGGTTTTCCAGCTTGAGAAATAATCGCTCCGCTCCCACCTCTGTAGAGGTGCGGGAGAAGGGCACCAAAGGTGTCCAGCGCACCTCGGGAGGCAGGCCCGCCCGCGCCACCTCGATTTCCTCAAGTGCAATCAGATCAACCACTGCGGAAAATCCTCTTGTTCATGATGGGTCTAAAACCGCTCCCGGCTATACATCCGGGCAATAGCTATTCTCGGGTGGGTCAGGTTTCGTCCAGGGGGCGATGAGCTTGCCGCCCCGATAGGCAGCCTCCCAAGGCCCCTTTTCGGTGAGCACGACCAGGGGCAGTTTCTTTCGGCTCATCTGGTTGCGATAGATCCGGCTCTGCTCCAAATAAAGCTCACGCTCGCTCGGCAACATCACGAAAAATTTCTCAAAAAATCGCATGAACGTTTTAATGAACCCCTTGGTCACAGCGCTATGGCGATCCACCAGGTAGCACTTATCCGCCATCACCCGGTTGTAAACGATGCCAATAAAGTTGCCTTTGGTATCGAGGTAGGGCTCGAAGGGAAAAGTGCGACAGGATATGGAGCGGTTATCACGCTCACAAAATTTCACACCGCGGCATTCGATAAAAACACTCTCTTCTTGATCAATCTCTTCCATTAAATCAAATTCATCGCTGTTGCGCGGTCGGAACTCGTGCCAGAGGTTGGTCTTCTTTTCGAGATACGCCCACTCCTCGGGAAAGGCGATAGGCACCACCCAACCCGAATCACAGCAAAAAGGCTCCCCATCATTAAAAGGCGAGCATTTCTTCCCGCAATCGAACACTGAGGGCGCACTTTCAAACTCGCGATACAATTCCTTGAAATCCGCAGGCTTCAACATGACTTAACTCCAAGGTGCTGGAGGAATCTCCAAATGAAGGGCGGTTAACGTCTAACCCGAAACAACAAAACATCATCAACGGGTTTTATCAAACATTCAACAATCGCGGAGCCAGGCGATCTCCGACTTCCGCCACAATTACACCCAAAAAAATAATCGCCGCGCCCACAAGCCCCAGATAGGCCGGAAACTCCCCTAGAATTACGACCCCGAATCCCAGCGCAAAAAGCGGCTCAGCCAATATCCAAATAGAAGCACGAACAGGCTCAAGGCGGCTCTGCGCCCATGTCTGGAGAAAAAAAGCAGCCGAAGTCGCGAAAATTCCTGTCACCCCAAGAGCAAGGACAACCTCGGCACTCCACCTCACAGGCCCGCCCCAAAAAACGGCCGCGCCAACGGCCAATATCGCCGCGACTAAAAGTTGAACCGCAAACAATCCCAGGACATTCACCCTCTTGCCAAATACACCAAGACAAATGATGTGCAAGGCGAAAAAAAAGGCGCAAACCAAAGTGAATAAATCTCCCTGCCCCACCTCGGCGATATCCGCACCGGTGATCCAGAAAAGACCGGCGGCGGAAATTAGTGCTCCCGCCGCATGCTTTCTCCTGGGCGGCGCACCGCCCGCCCACATAAGAAACGGCACCATGATTACACACAGGCCGGTGATAAAGGCCGAATTCGCAGCTGACGTAAAACGAAGACCCAGCGTCTGGAAAACAAATCCACCGTAAAGAGCAGTTCCCGTGGCGATACCCATACCCCATTGCCGGGAGGTCATCTCAACTAAGACCCGCCTATTAGGTAACCACACCACCACCACCGCAAACGAAACAAGCGCCACCACAAAGCGAAAACCAAGAAAGGAGAGCGCGTCGACATCAAGAAGTGCTTTTTTAACAAGAGAAAATGTGGCACCCCAGATCAGAGCGGCGCACAACAACGCGGCAATAGGAAGTTTATCGCTACGCAAATAACCGCCCCCCCGGCGGGCTTCCCATTAACTCCAAAACCTAATACCGATATTTACTGATTCGACCTTGCGCCTCAAGCAGCACTCAACAAATTTCACTACCTCGCTCAAGCCGACCCAAAGTCGGGACTCCATGAAGAATAAAATGACTACACACTGTCATGGGATTTCAATCTTGAGAAGGTAATTCCCGTAATGAGAGCGCCCGCGCCACAGCCACAGCCCCTTGAAGGGAGACATAGGAGCATATTTCGATTTCATCGGACTTAAGTTCCCGGGGGGCATCAAAATAAAACGACATTATCCCAACAACTTTTTCTCCCGCTCTCATCGGGAAAACAGCCACCGCCTTAATTCCCTCGTCCGTCAACGCCTTAGGCGCATCGTCCCAATCATCAACCGATGGAACCTCTACAAGATCTTTTTCCTGCACCGAAATATGCTCCGGAAGATCCCCCGCTCCAATAGCAACGGTGGCCCTGAATCCATCTCCAAGATTCGAGCATGAAATTTCAAAAAGCTGGTCGAGATCATCATCGTACAGCGCAGCAAAATAACGATCAGAGCCAATATACCGAGCAGTTTCCTCGGCTCCATAAGTGATCACATCGCGGAAATGCTCTCCGCCCGCAACCATTTCGCAAATGCGAGAGAGCGCAGCAAACGGGGTACTCTTTGAGGGAGATTCGTACCTTTCCACCAAGGGCACATCAGCACGTTGGTCGTATTCTTCCCTGCCTCGCCTACCCCTGCCCAAAAGCGCGAACAAAAACAAAAACACCAGCCAGCCAGAAAACATGCCACCCGCAACAAGGTTTCCGGATTCAACGGGTACGCTAGCGTTTCGAGCAGCCACGCGGACAAGACGAATATTTCTCGTTCCAATGGGAAAATCCAGCAGGCCCATCCATCTTCGTCCTTCCTGCACTGTGTTAAATGCCTCAGGATCGCAGCAAACTAGAATTTCAATACGAGGCCCCAGTCCCTTATCGAAAGGTCTGCCAATCGAATCGTGAACGAAGCGTTTCCCTACTAGTGCATAAAAAACCGTTTGCTCCGGCTCGGAAAGCAGAAACAAGCTATCCCCCGGACGATTCGTATGGGGAGACAGCGAAAACAAATTTTCCAGAATCACGATAACCCCCCAATATCCTTTTGTGGTTTGGGAGGGTGCCGTAACAAACAATGCGGGCACACCATCGAGAGAACCTGGTTCAATGTGGAATTTTTTTCGGCCAGATTTTTTCAGGTTCCTCAAAGCCGCTACGGACCGCCCCCAGGCTCTTTGCTCCGCCACACTGGCCGCTGGCACCCCTCCGCCACGCCGAGAGGCAAGAATTCTGGCTCGCCCGTCAAGGACAACGGCGGCGGAATTCGATTGTCCGCGGGAACCCTTTCTAAGGGCAAAAATCAACGCCTTCGTTGCAATTGCCGCGCTGAGCGGCCTGGATGTAATCAGAAGATCGGCCCCGTGAATTTGCGATATCACATGGTCAATTCGAGCTTCGATTTTTGTCCTAATTATTTGGAGAAGGAGTTGATCATTTTTCTCAAGGCGGGCGAGTTCCGCCCGTTGGAAGCCTTGCATGATGCCTAAATATGCGGTTCCAGCAATGAGTGCGGATAGGATGGCAAACAGGAGGAATCGCCGACGAAAGGATAGACGCCTTAAAATTTTCATGACTACAGCCAAAGCCCTCGCTAATGCTCAGCAATACCGGGGCGAAGGGACATGAATACTCTACCCGCTAGAGCAAAAAGCGGCAACAACAATATACATCCAAGACGGATTAAAATGATTTCTTCACTCTGAGAAAATAGGCGCTCAGGCTGTTGCTGCTTTGCCGGAAAAAATCTTTTCCGCAAAATGGCAGGCAGTCACATGCCCCTCGGAAATCACCTTGAGCGTCGGCACCTCGACAGAGCATTTGTCCTCTTTGTAGGGACACCTTGTGTGGAACCGGCAGCCGGAGGGCGGGTTCACTGGGCTGGGCACATCCCCTCGAAGAATTATCCGCTCTTTTTTGAGGTTGGCACTCGGATCAGGAACCGGAACCGCTGAGAGAAGCGCCTCGGAATAAGGGTGACGCGGCGACATGACCAACTCATCGGCATCCGCAATTTCGACAATTTCCCCCAAATACATCACAGCGATGCGGTCGCAAATATGCTGAACAACCGAGAGGTCATGCGAAATAACCAAATACGCAATGCCGAACTCTTTTTGAAGATCCTCAAGCAAGTTAATTACCTGCGCCTGAATCGAAACATCAAGTGCACTAACAGGCTCATCAGCAATTATGAGTTTGGGGTTCAATGCCAGCGCCCTGGCAATACCAATACGCTGACGTTGACCACCCGAGAATTCATGGGGATAGCGCCTCATGTGCTCAGGGCGGAGTCCCACCTTCTCAAGAATCCCGGCAACCTGATCATTGCGCTCTTTGCCTTTTGCAATTTTGTGGATAGTGAGGGGCTCTCCGACAATACTTCCGACCGTCATCCGAGGATTAAGAGAAGCATAAGGATCCTGGAAAATTATCTGCATCTCACGACGAAGCAAACGCATCTTCTCGCGCTCAAGGCCGATGATGTCTTGTCCCCTGAATTTTACTTCTCCCGAGGTGGGCTCCAGCAAACGCAATATTGAGCGGCCCGCCGTTGATTTCCCACACCCACTCTCGCCAACAAGACCGAGCGTTTCACCCTCTTCAATGTCAAAGCTGATACCGTCCACAGCGCGGACATGGGCACGGACTCTTGAAAAAACACCTCCTCGAACAGGAAAGTGTTTCACTAGATTTTTGACTTCAAGTAGCTTCTCTGCCATTGGGTAATTCCCCATAAAAACGGTTTGAGATAAGAAAAAGTACCTATATCTACCAAATCAGCCCAAAGATAGCTAATCGTCCCAAGAATCAATTACTGAAAAATTTGCCCCAGATGAGGAAAAATATACACTTTTCCTGCCTTTAAAAGGCCCAAGCAGAAACGGTCAGCACAATAGAAATAGACATAACTTATTGTAAATTAACAATATAATAGATTTGTTTTATTTCGGCATACTACTTGCTTATACATTGGGTGCAGGAGAATTCCTGCCGACCCGAATTTTCTTCTTTGCCAATTGAGCGGGTCACGGCTAGAATCTGTTAAGTTTTATTAATGTTGATAGGCGGGAGGCCTGATAATGGCTGATATTCATTCAATTCAACCGGCTGGCGGCGCTGGCTCCTTAGAGCCCGGCAAGACTGGCAAAAATGACAAACCTACAAATGGTCCCGCTTTTTCCGAAATTCTGGATAAAACGAGCCAGGCCGATAAATCAAGCCAGGTTGGCGGGGTACAAGGTGCTTCCTCACCCCATCCTGCTACGTATATCGGCAAGGTAGAGAGCGCACCGGCGGCAAAAGAATCTGTCCAGCGGGTAAGCGAAGAGTTTTTCAGAATTATGGAATCTTTCCAGTCCCAACTGGGAAGCCCAGAGTCCTCCCTGAAAGATATAGAGCCCTTGGTTCGTCACATGGAGTCCTACCAGGGCAAGTTGATGCAAGAAATCAACTCGCTCCCCCAGGACGACCCCGGAAGGGGGCTTTTAGAGGAAATGGCCATGATGGTTTCCAGCGAATCGGCTAAATTCCAAAGAGGTGAGTATATCTAACGGCCAAAACTCAGACGGAGCCTCCCTAATCCGGGGGGCTCTTTTTTTTGTCTCTTATTTTACCCACGCGATTTGCTCATATTTCCCTATTTTTGCTAGGTTTCACCTTCTGAATCTCGAACCTCGCCATTTGGCGAATCGAATTGCTGTTTGAGCAGTTATTTTAATTGTGTACAGGAGGCAACAATGGCGGACGAGGAAAAAAACGAAGCTGGCGACGAGACGCCCGAAGAGGTGGCAGCGCCTGAAGTAAAAGATGAAGCCCCTGCTGAGGGGGGAGATGAAGCGGAGCCCGCAGTCGAGGAGACAAAAGCGGCTCCCGAGGCGGAGTTGCCTAAAATCACCGCAAACGAAATTGCCAAGATGACCGTACCCAAGCTCAAGGAAGCAGCGCTTCAATACGGCGAAAAAATTTCGGGTATTCATGGAATGGCTAAAGCCGATTTGATTCGGGCCCTAAAAGAAGTCAACGACATTCCGCTCGTCGAGACAAGGCGTGCCTCAAAACTAGACCGCACAGCCGTTAAAGAGAAGATTAAATCTTTGAACAAAGAGCGCGATGCCGCCCTTGAAGATAAAGACAAAATCAAACTCAAACGTGTCCGTGTCCGCGCCAAGGCATTGCGCCGAAAACTTATTCGCAACGCCTAAGCGTTTTTTTTCGTCGCCAAGTCCTTCGTAAATCATCGCCGCCCGGAATAAATTCGGGCGGCGCGGGATTATATATACATGGAAACCTCTGCGGCCCTACCCACCATAGAGACCGGCGAGCGTAATACGCATTTCCAGACGCGCATCGCGGAAGATGCCGGCCGCCTTGATCGGACATCCCTGGGCACACTCCAAGTTAACGTTGGCAAATTTTGCAATCAAACTTGCGAGCATTGCCACGTTGGGGCCGGACCCCACCGCAAAGAAATCATGACCTCAAATACCGCAGGGCGAATTCTTGACTGGCTCGCCTCCTCGGACATCGAAACCGTGGACATCACTGGCGGGGCGCCGGAACTTAATCCCAACTTCAGGCAAATCGTCGAAACAGCGCGCGCCCTAGGGCGTCATGTCATGATCCGCTGCAACCTTAGCGTTATTTTTGAGCCCGACATGGAATGGCTCCCCGCCTTCTACCGAGAGCAAGGCGTCGAACTCATCTGCTCCCTTCCCTGCTACCTAGAGGAAAACGTCGACTCCCAGCGGGGCGAAGGCGTATACGAAAAGAGCATTCGCGCCCTTTTGGCGCTCAATGAGGTTGGCTTCGGACCTCCCGGGGAGCTGACCCTAAATCTCGTCTATAATCCGGTCGGCGCCCACCTACCCCCACCTCAAAAAGAACTTGAGGAAGATTATCGCCGCGAACTCGGCGAGCGATATGGCATCCGCTTCAATGAGCTTTTCACGATTACCAACATGCCCATCTCCCGCTTCTACAGCTACCTGAAAATAAGCGGCCAGGCAGAGAGCTACATGAATATGCTGCGCACCTCTTACAATCCGGACACCCTTCCTGGCCTGATGTGCCGAAACCTCATCAGCGTTGCCTGGGACGGCACCCTTTTTGATTGCGACTTCAATCAAATGCTCGACATGTCTCTTGGAAATGGAACACCCCTCAAGCTATGGGATACGCTTCCCGAAAATCTCATCGGACGCGACATCCTTACCGGGAACCATTGCTTCGGGTGCACCGCCGGCACCGGCTCCTCTTGCGGCGGGGCGCTCGCTTAACGAAAATCATCAACACCCACCTCTGTCTAATCCTTCAAGGAATTTCGACGGGATATCAAAATCGAATATTTCGATTTTTTATCGAAAATTAAAAGATTGAACAGATCGCACCAGCCGCGCTATTATTCGACTGGGTCTGGAGAATTCTGGATAGAAGCGAAATTCGCTGAGCCTTCAGCCTAGCGTATGCAAAAGAAAAATTGTCTCCATTTCACGAATGAATACAGTTTTTTTCAGAAAGACAGAATAGGTAGACACTTCCCAATGGCAAACATACTTTTTCCATCCCGAAGTTGATTCTGCGAGTCGAAGAATTATTAAAAGCAGCTGATCTAAACTAAACGTTTCAAAAAAGAATATCCGCCGTAGAGGGAAATAACATGGCAGACGCTTCTATATTCTCCATATCCGCCATCGTTCTCACCCTTGCCGCCATCTTCGGCTACATTAACCTCCGCTGGTTCAAACTGCCCCAGTCCATCGGCCTGGTCGTCATTGCGCTCCTCGCCTCGGTCTGCGTCATCGCTTTGGATATGATCGCACCCCAGGCGAACTTCCAGGAAACGGTTCGCTCGCTTTTATCAAAGATTGACTTCCACGAATCCCTGATGAAGGGGATGTTGAGTTTTTTGCTATTTGCTGGCGCGCTCCATATCGACCTTGGCGACCTTTTAAGCCGAAAATGGGCTATCGGCACGATGGCGACGGCGGGGGTATTACTTTCCACTTTTATCGTTGGGTTTGCGATTTACTTCGTGGCAGGCGCGCTGGGCATCGACATTCCGTTTGCCTACTGCCTGGTATACGGCGCTCTCATCTCACCAACCGATCCGGTAGCTGTTCTCGGCATTCTCAAGACGATTTACGTTCCCAAGGAACTTGAAGCCATGATTGCGGGCGAGAGTCTGTTCAACGACGGGGTCGGGGTTGTCATTTTCGCTATCCTGGTAGCCGTTGCAACGGGAGCAAGCGGCCACGGGAGCGAGCCACTTGCAGCCTCCGGGATACTGAAACTTTTCGCTCTTGAGGCCATCGGTGGCGCAGCTCTTGGCCTGGCGGCAGGCTGGATCGCCTATCGGGCGATGAAAAGCATCGATGAGCATAATCTTGAAGTCTTGATCACGCTTGCCCTTGTCATGATGACCTACACCGTTGCCTTTGCTATTCACGTCTCCGGCCCTCTGGCCGTTGTTGTCGCCGGTTTGTTCATCGGCAACCACGGAACCCAGTTCGCCATGAGTGAGAATACGAGCGATTACATCCAAAAATTCTGGTCGCTCATCGACGAAATCCTTAACGCGGCGCTTTTCCTCATCATCGGCTTCGAGGTGATTGCCATCTCTTTTTCAGCCAACACTCTATGGCTAATGGCCGCTGCTATTCCCATAGTGCTCGCTTCACGCTTCATCTCGGTGGCGGCTCCTATTACGGCCCTCAGCCTCCGTCACTCTTTTAGCCAGGGGACGATACCTGTTCTGACCTGGTGCGGCCTCAGAGGCGGCATCTCGGTGGCCCTGGCGCTCTCGCTGCCAGATGTTCCGGCGAAAAGCACCATACTCGCCATTACATATGGCGTCGTAATTTTCTCGATCATCGTACAAGGACTGACGGTGGCGAGGGTAATCCGCTCACGGGTGGGTTGAAGCTTAGATCAACCCATAGTTAAAATATCGACAACAAGAGGCGATACAGAATTAACCGGTCGAAATTGGGCCATCGTTTTGCATCCGCCGCCAGAGCAAATATGCGCCAAGAGCAACGAAGGCAAATCCTCCGAATTTTAAGTTGCCGGGTGAAATCCAAAAAGGAACCGATACGGCAATGGCGCTCACCGGCAGAAAATATTCCGCCCAGGCTTGGTGACGGACCCTCTGCCAAAACGGGAAAACCAACGATATGACCGCTAGAACAATAAAAAATAGAGAGATTGGGCGCGAGAAAAAAAGAAATGGATTCGGATCGCTCATATAAGCTCGGTTCAAGTTGACCTCAGCCAAATCTCCTAAAATCACACCCAATATCATCGGTGCGAGGGGGAATCCGAACTTTTTCATCAAATAGCCCAACACCCCGAACCAAAACAACGTCCATATATCAAACGTGATGTTGTGAAGCGCGAAAACGCCTGTGGCGCAGAAAAACAACACTGTCGAGGCCAGGACATATTTCGGCAAAATCGCCACCTTGAGGAACAACCTCATTCCGACTGCTTGCAACAAAATCATGACAAAATGAGCAAGGAAAAATGCGACAAATATTCCGTATACGAGTACAGGCTCTTCCGAGATAAACGTCGGACTCGGAATGACGTTGTGAATCAGAAGCGCACCGAGCATGACAGCCACCGAAATGTCGCCTGGAATTCCGAGTGCGATCATCGTAATTAAAGCACCACCGGCTGTGCCGTTGTTCGCTGCCTCTGAGGCAATTATCCCGTCCGGAATCCCTGTCCCAAATTTTTCAGGATGACTAGATGCCTTTTTGGCTTGATCGTAGCTCAAGATATTCGAAACGCTTCCACCTGCCGCCGGAAGCGCTCCAACGAATACCCCGATACAGGCCGACCGGAAAAGGTTAAAAGGCTGGCGCCAAACTGTCTTGATCGCTTCCCAGTGTTCGACCTCGACACCCTCAGCGTCCACATCCATGAGCGAGGCCTGAGCTTTCTTATCGCCTTCCACATCCCCCATCAACTGGGCAAATGCGAACAGCCCAATCAACACTGGCAAAAATCCAAAACCCTGCTTGAGGGCCTCGGTGCCAAAATCGAATCGCGAAATACCTGTGATGTCATCGTCCCCAACAGTGGCTACCAACAAGCCCATCAGCCCGGCAATACCTCCCTTAAGCATGGACTCGCTACTAAGACTTGCAATGATAGTTAACGCAAACGCGATAAGGGCAAAGAACTCCCAAGGACCAAATTTGAGGCCGAACAGCGCAATGGGGGGCGCGAACAAAACGAGGAACACCGCCCCGATAAGACCACCGAAAAACGAAGACCAGACGCCCACACCAAGCGCCAGACCAGGCCTTCCCTGGCGCGCCATCGGAAAACCGTCGAATGTCGTCGCCACCGACGAAGGTGTGCCGGGGATTCCCAGGAGGGTTCCAGAAATAAGGCCCCCAGAATAGCCACCGACGAAAACACCCATCATCGTCGCAGAACCCTGGAGAGGGGTCATGCCAAAAGTAAAGGGAAGCGTAAGTATGACCGCCATCGCGATAGTGAACCCGGGAATGGCTCCTGCAACAATGCCGGCCAAGGTGCCGGCAAAAATAAGAATCACCGTTTTGATCTCAAAAACAGCGGCAAATGCCAGACCCAAATTCTCCATTACCATCTCGACTCCTTTACCCCAATGAATCTCAGCGCTACATCAGACCGATTTCACCCTCGGGCAATAAAACGAGAAGAACCACCCGAAACAAGACATAAAGAGCAACCAACACGCCGATGGTCACAGCCAAATATTGCGGCACTTTGGCCCAGCTTTTCGGGCCCAACAACACCTGCATGAATAAAAGAAAAACAAAACCCGATGCCACATATCCCGCCCAAGGAAGGGCAAGGGCGAACATGAAAAACAGGGCATAACTCGCCAGAACATTCCTATAATCCTGAAACCACTCGGCAAATGGGCGCAACGCCTCGGGCCTTGCTCTCATATCGCCAAGAAAACTCTTCACAAAAAGGATGGTACAAAGAGGGAAAAGCGCGACAAGAAGGATACGCGGAAAAAGAGCAGGCCCCATCGTCTCATATGGCGCAGGAGGAAGGGCGAACGACATAGCGAACAAGGTGACGATCAGAACAACAAGTATGGCCCCGATAATGGTATCCGCGCGAAAGCGCATCTAAACCCCCAAAATTTTCACCCAATCACAAATCGCAAAAAAAGAACAAGAGGGGCGGCCCTAAACGACCACCCCCCTTGTTCGAATTATCAGCTACCTAATTGCTACGCTTATAGAGTCCGACACGCTTAGCGGCACCCGTAATTTTTGCGGCGCTTCCCTTCAAGAAAGCGCTATACCCCTTGCGCCCCTTGAATTGAATGATTACACCTTTCGCGGTGAGATTCTTCACCACCTCCGGGTCCTTCATCGCTTTGCCGAATGCCTTCTCGAAAATCGCCTGGATATTGTCCGGCGTTCCTTTCGGAGCAAAAACGCCGCGGTTCACACCTGTCACAACGTTAATACCCTGCTCTTTGAGAGTGGGCAGGTTCGGCAGACGCGAGTCACGTTTCTCAAGTGCAATACCAAGGCCGATAAGTTTGCCGCTACCTAAGTACTTTTTAGCGGATGAAATATTCAGTTCGCCAAGTTGGATATGCTTCCCAAGGAGGGCGGTCATTCTCTGGCGTGTTCCATCGTAGCCGACATACTTGAACTTCACGCCGGTTCCAGCCTCAATCAAGACAGGGAAAAAGTGGCTCGTCGAACCCAGAGTGGCACCAAAAAGCACTTTTTTGCCGGAATTTTTCTTCATATCGGCAACCAGAGCCTTTGCTGTCTTCCAGGGCACCCCAGGATGCGCACCGATGATAGATGGAGTGTGCGTTACAAGAACGAGAGGCTCGAAAGCGAAAAACGAAAAATTTACCCGACCTTGTACATAAGACGTATGCATCGAGTCGTGGCCAGCAAACAAAGTGCAACCGTTGGGTTTGGAAGCCTTCGCCACCTTGGCTCCCTTGTTACCACCCTGACCACCTATGTTCTGTACAATAATATCCTTGCCAAGATGTTTTTGCGCCGCGCGCGCAACGATACGGAAGATAACGTCCGTGCCACCGCCAGCACCCCATGGAACAATCAGCTTCACGGCCCGGCAAGGCAAATCAGAAGGACTTGCCGCCTCGGCGGAAAGGGCAGAAGGACTTGCAATAGCCGCCAAAAAAGCCAATGCCGAAAATAAAGAAATCAACCTTTTTTTCATTTTACAGCCTCCTGTCATAGGTGCGTCATAATAAATGACGTCCATTGGTGATGAGCAAGAACGTACAAAACAGACCCATTAGATACAGAGAAAATCTCCTCCGCTGCTTAATAGAGGAACATTTACTATCGACCGATGACTCTAAGATAGGGGTCAAGTTAAATTTCGTCAATTTCCCTAATTATCCAACCATCTAAATGTCTATATTTAAAAGGATTACATAAATTCAAACTATAACAGAGCGCAACTTATTTCCCCAAAACGATAGCCCAGGCACCAGCCACCGACAGGAAACCTCCCAGCACCACCTGTGCCGTAATCGCCTCTTGTTTTCGGAAAAACAACCATGAGAACAGGATAATCAAAAGCACGGAAAGACGGTTAATCGGGATGACTTCAACGATATTTCCCATCTTGACCGCCGTCCAGAACAGGATCATCGCGAACGCATTGAATAGCGCACCGAGGATTACCAAATAAGCAGGCCGCTGCTCCCAGCGCTTTAAACTTACATCCTCGGCGAACGGAACAACCACAAGCAGACAGATCATCGCCATCGAATTGGCTACGCTCATCCCGAGCGACGCCGAGGGAAGCCAGTAGTACCCGTATTTTCGAAATAACTGAGAGAAGCCTTGAATCAACGCGATGGCTAATGGGATCAGATAATAAACAAAACGAATATTCAGCTTCTCATTCTCGCGGCGGTACACGAGAAGAATGGAGCCCAGCATGATGGTTATCGATCCCAAGATAACCCAATGAGTTGGGCGCTCGCCCAGAAACGCGATAGCCAGCAACGAGGACCAAAGCAAACTGGTTTGCATGAGGATAGATGTGCGTGCCAAGCCCACCTTGCTCATCGAGAAAAAACTCAAGTAGCGGTTTCCCAACCCGCCCATAAATCCGATTAGCGCAAACCAAAATAGTCCTTGCGGGTGCCAGACATCCACATCCCCCACGGCCCAAAAATACAGCCAGGAGATAACGAGTGTGATGGCACTCGAAAAAAGCGCCACCACCCCCGGGCCTAGCCTGCTGAGCGCACCGCGATACAGCGTCCGGGCCACCGCAATGATTATGGCTCCGAGAAAAGCCAACAAATTGGGATCAATTGACTCAAGCAATATAAATTACCCCGCAACAAAGCAGGCGCGGCATTTACTTGCCCCAGACAATGACAAAGGCACCTACAACGGAGAGAATGCCTCCTGCCACCACACGAAACGTCACCGCCTCTTGTTTCCTGAAGAAGAACCACGAGAAAAAAATCACAAAAAGCACCGAGAGCCGGTTAATTGGAACCACGCGGACAATTTCTCCATCTCGCAAGGCATTCCAAAAAAGAACCATGGCCATAAAGTTAAATGACGCACCCAAACCAACAAAAGCCAAGGAGCCGAAATGCCATTCCGGCTTGGACGACTTGCCTTCCGTAAAAGGCATCGCGCACATCAGAAGCAGCGATGCGCTTCCCGACGCTACCACCATCCCGAATGGCGGCGATGGCATCAGCGCCAATCCGTACTTGCGAAATAAAAACGTCACAGAATAAGCAAAGGCCGCCATCAACGGAAGAAGATAGAGCCATAGCGAATAATTTCTTTTCCCATCTTCTTTTTCATAAACCAACAATACGGCCCCGAACATAATGGCCAGCGTTCCGGCCGCCACCCCGAGGGTCAATCGCTCTCCCAGGAACATTACTCCCAGGACCGCCGTCCAAATCAATAGCGATTGAATTAGAACCGACGTCCGGGCCAGACCGATGAGTTTTACCGCTTGGAAATTAAAATATCTCCCGAAAGAGCCCCCGGAAAATCCAACCAACGCAAACCAAAACGCCGCCTCAAGGGACCAAGGACCACCTTCATCTAGATAAAAATACAGCATCGCCGCGAGGGTGACCGTCGTCATGTTCATCATGAGCGCCGTTGCCGTCGGGTTCAGATGGGTCAATCCGGTCCGGAACAGAGTCTGGGCCACCGACACCAAAATGGCCGCCATGAATGAGAGGAGGTTTGGAGAAAACGAATCTAGCAATTTTCCACCTGAGAGTGAAATATCTTTATGTCAGATAAAGTTTCATTAAATGCGGAAACAATCTAGCGCCTAGCATGGCGAGAGAGGATTTCATAAATCCTCAATTTGGAGTAGGATATGTAACATATTTCATACAACTTACTTGCGTCACGGAACCGACCCAGTTCTATCGGCTTTAACAACAACCTCGGCATCTTCTCTAAAGAGGTCGGCACTTCAAATCGATTAGCAACATGGGGCGACCGCTACCCAAAAGGAGAAAAAACAGATGTACCTGAACGAAGAGCGTGCACGCGGCCTCATGGCCGAACACAACATTGATGTTTTAGTGGCCAGCACCCCTGAGAATGTAACCTATGTTGCTGGAACATGGGGCTGGTCCAACAAGGTATATGTTTACTCTGTCCACATATTTGCGCTCTATGCGCGTGATGCGGGAATTGCCCCGGCCCTGATCGTACCTGGCCAGGAAGTTACCTATACCTCGATGCAGCAATCCTGGATCAAGGATCTCTACACCTTTGGCGGCAAAAGCGCACTCATACAACCAGCGGGCTCCACGGCGCAAACGCCTGAGGAAGAAACCTACCTTGGCATGTACAACGATGACGCCAAAAGAGAAAAATCCCCGGGTGCCTCGCTGGCCCAGGCCTTGCGCGACAGAGGACTCGACAAGGCCCGCATCGGGCTTGACCAGGAGCGCGTCATGCCCAACGTGCGTGCCCAGATCGATGCGGCCATTCCAGACGCAACGATTGTCGAGGCCAGCGACCTTTTCCGCCTGATTCGTATGGTCAAAACACCCGACGAGCTAAAAGCGATGAGCGCCGCCGCCGAGTTGAACGAGAAAGCCGGCATAGCCGCCTCCGAGGCAGTCGCCGATGGGGCTGTGGAGCAAGAAATTGCCAATGTCTTTGCATCCGAAGTCGGGCGGGGCGGCGGAAAGTGGCAGTGGTTCCACTTCTGCTCCGGAAGAAGAGCAACCGGTATCTTCCCGCCGACCAACAAAAAAGTTGCCAAAGGCGAGATGTGGAAATTCGACGCAGGCCTCCATCTCAACAACTACCAGGCCGATACTGGCTGGGGCGGCGTCCTCGGCGAGCCAACCAAAGAGCAACTAAACCTTTGGAAAGCAACTGAGGATGGTTTTGAAGCGGCCCTGGCCAAGGTTAAAACGGGCGCTCTGGGCTCAACCCTTTACAAAGCCATGCTGGAGACAACACAAGGCGCAGGCTACCCTGAGCACAACGGAAACTTCGCTGGCCATGCCATCGGCCTTGAGCAACGCGAAGTTCCTTATGTTCTTACAAACCCGTTTCCCCAAAACAGCGAATTCCTGCCGCCTTCAAGCGATTTCCCGCTTGAGACGGGAACCACACTTTGTCTCGAAAATCCAATGCAGATTTTCGGATTTGGCGGCACCCAGATTGAGAAAACAGTTGTCGTTACCGAAACCGGCTATGAATTCGTATATCCGCAGGAGAGGAAACTCTGGGTGGTTTAATAATCTCCACCCTTTTCCTTTTAGGATGCGGCATTTGTTAACAGAAAAACATTACAAACAGGAGTAACACCAAATGTGTGCAACACGCTTTATTGATCTCAGCAGCCCCCTTGAGAACGGCGCCAACGAGCCGCGTCCGCCCGAGATCACTTATCTTGATCACAAGGAATTCGGTGCCCGCTCAGCAAAAAGTTGGGGAATACCGCTGGAGGATCTTCACGACGGCGTCGGCGGGGCGGCCGAACAACTGAATGTCTCCACCCACTCGGGCACCCACATGGATTCTCCCTGGCATTATGGGCCCACCGTTGCGGGCAAACCTTCCAGGAAGATAGACCAAATTCCTGTTGAGTGGTGCTACGGCGATGGCGTGGTACTCGACCTCAGGCACAAGAACACGGGAGATTGGATCACAGAGGACGACATCAAGGGCGCCCTTGAAAAAATTGACTACGAGATAAAAGAAGGCGACATCGTTCTTCTCTGGACGGGCACCGGCGAGAAACGCGACGATCCCAACTACTCGGAACTTCATCCAGGCATGAGCATCGCGGGAACCGAGTACCTGCTTGACCGGGGCGTGCGCGTCATCGCCATTGACGCATTTGGCTTCGACCGCCCGTTCAATAACCAGATCCCCGAGTTCAAGGCAGGCAAGAAAGAATCTCTCATGCCCTGCCACCACATCCTTGGCCGGCAGCGCGAGTACTTTCAGATAGAACAAATCCAGAATATCGGCGCGATACCCCGGCCACACAGCTTCAAGCTGTCCTGCTTTCCTATCAACATCAAAGATGCGAGCGGTGGCTGGGTGCGACCGGTCGCGATAGTCGAAGACTAGGAGTGTTTTTTTCAAGACCTATCACTAATCATTGAGGAGGAAAATCAAGATGAAAAGAATTTCAGTTTTCTTTATCGCTGTATTAATGATTACCTCATTTTCACTTGCGCCTCAGACGGCTTCAGCCGCCGAAAAACTGAACAACATCAAAATTACATTGGCTAATCCTCTGTTTAACCCGGGAATTTCCTTCCTCTGGATCAGTAACTTCCTTGGCTACTACCAGGAAGAGGGCGTAGACGCCCAGTTCGTCGCAGCCCAGGGCGGCGCCCAGGGGATGGGATGGGCTCTCGCAGGCCGGACCCATATCGCGATTCCGCGGCCCATTCCAATCCTCTTTAAAGCCGCAAAAGCACAGAAAGCACCGCCTTTAATGGGCGTATACATTGTGAACCGCGACGCCATCTACGCCGACGGCGTGGCCGTTCCGATTGGCAGTCCCATCAAGAGCGTTTGTGACTTGCAGGGCAAAAAAGTTGGCGTGATGAGCCAGCGCGACGCTGGCCCGCTTTTTGTCAAAAAAGCGCTTGAGACTTGCGGCATTCCCAAAAAAAATCAGCGCGTGACCTACTTGCCGGTAGGCCCGGTCGCGAAAGCTGCAACGGCCATGAAACTGGGTCGTGTAGAAGCATGGGCAAACGTTGACGTGCAGTACACGCTGGCAAAGGCGAGCGGCTTTAAATTCAACATCATTCCTTATCAGAAGGGTTGGACCAAGAACCTTTTCGGTAACGTGGTCTGGGTAAACAAAGAATACCTTGCCAAGAACCGCAAGACCGTGATCGGTTTCCTGCGAGGCCTCGCGAAGGGCAGCCTGTTTTTCTATACGAACCCGAAGGCCACGCTTGAGGCGCACTGGGTGCTTTACCCCGAGTCCATGCCCAAAGGTATAAGCAAGGCAAAAGCCACCGCACGCATGCTCAATGTACTCGTAGACCGGGCGCCCAAACTCCGTCCGGATGATGGAACGGAGAAAATCAACAAATTCGGCGCGCATCACGCGGGCGAATGGGACGAGTATCTTAAATTTGTCGGCCTCGACAAGATAATTTCCAAAAAATTACTGAAAGAGCTTTACACGAACGACATGATTGACGAGGTCAACAATTTTGACCGCCAGAAAGTTATTGATCGGGCGAAAAATTGGGACTTTGCCAAAGAGGTTAAAAACTTCAGAGCGCTCGAAAAACGTTATGGCAAATAAAAATGGCTGAAAACAAACAACAAATAAAAGATGAGGCTCCTTCACTGGCAGACACTTTGCTGGAGAAGCAGTACCTCCTGTTCCCGATCTCCTTTTTTGTTCTGATCGCGGTTTGGGAGGGGTTTATACGCTTCTTTGAAATTGATGAATTTCTCCTCCCTGCTCCATCGGGAATTGGCATGGCACTTCTGCGAGGATTGTTCTTCGTAGATGCTGGTAATCCTGTCGCTGAGGCGGCGGATTTCATGAACCTGATGCAGGGCAGTTTTTACAACCACATCAGCCACACCATGTTTGAAGCGGTGATGGGATTCTTCATGGGCAGCTTCATCGGGCTGGGGCTGGGGCTGCTATTCATGCAGTCAAAGTGGGTCGAGGCGATTATCATGCCCTACGTGGTGGCGTTTCAGACGCTCCCAAAATTGGCAATCGCCCCGCTGTTCATCATCTGGTTCGGCTATGAAGTGGAATCAAAGATTTTCTTGGCGGGCCTGGTGGCATTTTTCCCGCTACTCGTAAACACAATGGTGGGACTCAGGTCGGTCAATCAGGACCAACTTGATCTTCTGCGCTCGCTTTCGGCTTCCAGATGGAAAACATTCTGGAAGCTTCAATTTCCTAGTGCCCTCACCTTTATTTTCGCTGGCTTTGAGATCGCCGCGGTGTTCAGCCTGTTGGGCGCGATACTCGGCGAATTCGTCGGGGCGGGTCAATGTATGTGGGGTGGCCGCGGTCAATGCGGGTTGGGGATTTTACTCATGCAGATGAGTTTTTCCGCCGACACCACCGGCACTTTCGCCATCTTGGTGATCCTCTCAATGATGGGTCTGGGAATGCACAAAACAGTGCGCTTCATCAAGCTAAAGGTGCTTTTCTGGGCGCCTGAAAACGATAAGATAGAGAGCGCACAATAGAGAATAGGCTCGTCTTTTTTACCCTGGGGCACATCGACTGCGGTGTGTCCCAGGGCCTGATTCAAGAGAGGAAAAATGTCTTACATCACCGTATCCGACCTAAATAAGATTTACATCACCACCAACCGCGAGCCGGTAAACGCTCTGGATGATATCAATCTTGAGATTGAAGAGGGTGAATTTGTCTGCATCGTCGGACCAAGTGGCTGCGGTAAAAGCACACTTCTGAAAATTTTGAGTGGTCTGCTTTCCATCACGTCGGGGTCGGCCTCTCTCATGGGCAAAGCCATCACGGGCCCTCACAGCGACGTTGGCATTGTTTTTCAGGACCCCATCCTCCTTCCCTGGCGGACAGTCCTGAACAACACTCTTTTACCCGCCGAGATAATGGGGCTTGATCCGAAAGTTACGCACCCACGGGCGCATGATTTAATTAAGCTGGTTGGGCTGGATGAATTCGAGAATGTCTATCCCAGTGAACTATCGGGCGGCATGCGGCAGCGAAACGCGATTATTCGCGCTCTGATACACGACCCGGCTGTCCTCTTAATGGACGAGCCCTTCGGTGCGCTCGACGCCATGACCCGCGAGCAGATGAACATGGAGCTCCAGCGGATATGGCTCGATAGCAAAAAAACAGTATTCTTCATTACTCATAGTATCCCGGAGGCGGTCTTTCTCGGGGACAGGGTCGTCGTGATGACACCTCGGCCTGGTAAAATCGCCGAGATAATTGACGTCGAAATTCCTCGGCCACGCAATCTTGCCACCATGGGGGATGAGAAATTCGTCGCCCTCACCCAGCGAATCCGAAGTCTTCTCTACGTAGAAGGCTCGTTAGACTAAAAAAGAGGCCTCTGACATGGAAAAACTCATAATCACTAATTGCGCCGCCGATTCCAGGAAGCATGAAGGTGTCCCAAAGCGCCTTCAAACACCCGATGCCGTCGCCAAAGAAATTCGCAACAGCTATGACGCTGGTGCCGTAATTGCTCATATTCACGGCATACCGATGAAGCTTGAAAGCTGGGAGCCTCTTACCAATGCTGTCCGAGAGGCTTGTCCCGAGGCGATTATTCAGTTCGGCATCGCCGCCATGGGCCTCAAGGGGCGAGAGAAGATTATCCACAACAAACCCGACATGGCTTCCATCGCTCTGGGCTCGCACGATTTCGCGTTTATTGACGCCGATCTTCTTGTTGAGCACACACGCCAGGAGATAGAGGATCAGGTTCGGCTCTTTAACGACAACGGCGTTAAACCTGAATTTGAATGCTTCAACCTGGGTCATCTGTGGAATCTCGAATGGCTACTCGACAAAGGCATTGTCGAGGCACCTTTGATACTCACTATTTTCTTCGGCTGGCCGGGCGGTTTCTGGTCTCCGGCCACGCTCAAGGAACTCTTGCATCGAATCGAGCACCTGCCATCGGACTGCCGGTTTTCGGTGAGTGCTGCGGGACTTACGCAAACCGCCCTTGAAACGGTGTCGATCATTCAGGGTGGCCATGTCCGGGTGGGAACAGAAGATGAGCCCTACTATAGCGAGGGCGTTCTAGCCGAGGACAATGCCCAGCTCGTTGCCCGTATGGGAAGGATCTCTCGTGAACTCGGCCGCGAACTTGCGACAGTGGAGGAGGCACGCAAAATGCTAGGGCTTCCCTCGGCCAGCTAAGATCGAGATATTCTCCCTGACAAGCCAAATCTGGCTCATCCGGGTTCATTTCATTATTTTGCTTCATATATTTTCCTGAGGAGTTATGACATGCCAAAAATGACAGGTGCACAATATCTCGCAGAATCAATGAAAGGATACGGAGTAAGCCATATTTTCTTTGTTCCCACGATACTTAGCACGATGCTCGCGGAGATGGACAAAAGGAAAATGGGCATCACGAGGGTCCTCACTCACGGGGAGAAAGCTGCGGCGTATATGGCAGACGGCTACGCCCGCGCCTCGGGGCGGCCGGGCATCTGCATGTCTCAGATCGTAGGCGGTGTAAATCTCGCTGCGGGACTTCGCGACGCCTGGCTCTCCTGTACACCGCTCATTGCCTTCTCGGGTGGAACCACCCCACAGGAGCGTTACCGCAACGCTTACCAGGAAGTCGAGGATATCTCGGCCTTCGACCCGGTTACGAAATTCAACGCATGCGTAGACAGCGTGGACCGGATTCCGGACCTCCTTCGTCAAGCTTTTAGAGCCGCCACTTCAGGAACACCCGGCCCCGTTCACCTCCGATTCGCCGGAAATCTAGGTCAGATCGAAGAGCAGGAACTCGATTCCGAAATTCTCGTCGAAGAGCAATTTTCTCGCGTCCCGCCATTCCGCCCAGAACCAGAAGCCAGTCACATTGCTCAGGCGGCAGATATTCTTGGGGCAGCGAAAAAACCGGTTATTATTTCCGGCGGCGGCGTTCGCACTTCAGGTGCAGGCGCCGAAATCGTCGAACTTGCCGAAAAACTCCAGATTCCCATTGCCAACTCAATGAACGGCAAAGACACAGTACCCGGCAACCATCCACTCGCACTTGGCTCATCGGGCTCTTATCCCAGAAGGAGTGCCAACCAACTAGTTCGCGAAGCGGACCTCGTGTTTTTCGTCGGAACACAAACTGGAGGAATGGTCACGCACTTCTGGTCAGTCCCTCCAATCGGAACTCCAGCCATTCAGCTCGACATTGACCCCGAGGAATTGGGAAGAAACTATCCGCTTAAGGCCGCTATTATGGGCGATGCTAAAGTCTCGCTGAGAAAACTCATCGACGCCGTAGACCCGTCCACCAATGCTATCCGCAAGGAATGGGTCGAACATTGCCAGAGCGTCGTATCTGAATGGCGCGAAGAGTGGGCGCCGCTTCTTAACTCTGACAATGCCCCCATCCGCCCGGAGCGCATCTGCCAGACCTTCAGCGACTTTTTGCCCTCCGATGCTATCGTTGTCGCCGATACGGGACATTCAGGCATGTGGACAGGCGGATATCTCGATCTGAACAGCCCAGATCAGAGCTACATGCGTGCTGCGGGTCACCTCGGCTGGGGATTCCCGGCTTCCCTCGGTGCTAAATGCGGGGCGCCAGATCGGCCTGTCGTCCTATTTACAGGAGATGCAGGATTTTGGTATCACCTCAGCGAAATTGAAACAGCTGTACGCCGGGGTATTAATACAATCGTCATGGTTAACAACAACGGCGCACAGAATCAGGAAGAGAAAATTTTTGACAAAGCATATGGCGGCAAACAACCCGAGTCGGGACACGAGCTCTGGTATTTCCAAAAAACAAACTTCAAGACCATAGCAGAATCGATGGGAGCACATGCCATTCGTGTGGAAAAACCAAGTGAACTTCAGGGAGCGCTGGAGCAGGCGCTTGCCATTAAAGACGGTCCAGTTGTCCTGGATGTCGTGACGGATATTCACGCAATGGCGCCCCGGCCATAATTTTTTCGGCTTGCAACAGAAGGCTAGCTGCATGAGCCGTCAAGTATCTGCAACCAAAGTTCGCTACGACTACACTAAAGGTTCCATTCGTCGCGGGTTGTCGCGTCTGGCCGTCCCAGTTTTTTTTGAGCTTACCGCGTGGAACATCGACGTGGTAATTGAGCTCTATTGGGTGGGACGGCTGGGTGCGAACGCCCTGGCAGCCATGTCGCTCGGTTTCATATTCGTGGCCGCAAGCCGCTCACTTGGAATGGGTATTCGCACTGCGGGCCAAGCGCTCGTGGCCCAGCGTGTCGGCGCTGGCGACCTCGAGGGTGCCTCCCTAACTGCAGGCCAAGTTATCATTCTCCATACCTTATGTTTCACCCTCATCACCATCGCGGGCTTGGTGAGCGCCCCCTATCTGATGGCAGCCCTTTCATCGGACACCGAAATCATACGCCTCGGAACCATCTATTTACGCGCTTCTTTTATCGTGGTCATGTTCATTGACGGCATTTTTACTCTCGCCTCTATATTTCGTGGCGCAGGTGAGCCTGGCTACTCGCTGATGGGAATGATCGTCAACACAATCGCTGTATTTATTTCAATTCCTCTTTTAGTTTACGGGGCAGGTCCCCTACCTGCTCTGGGACTGGCAGGCACGCCACTGGGGCTAGGAGCGGGGCGCCTCACGGGTGCTCTTTTGATGTTGTTTTTCCTCTTTACAGGAAAATCCCGAATTCACCTCAAACCAAATCACCTCCTGCCTCGGTATGACCTTCTGTCACGCATTATAAATCTCGGCTGGCCTATCTGTGGGCAAAACCTTTTTGAGCGCACAGCGAACATCGTGCTAATCAAGATCATCTCCCCCTTCGGGGCACTTGCACTCGCCGCCTGGGGCGTGGGAAGCCGGGTGAGCCAGATGGGACGGATGCCCGGTTTCGCTCTCCAAGGTGCGGTACGCACCATGGTGGGCCAGAATATCGGGGCCAGACACCCTGATCGAGCTCGAGCAGCCGCTTGGTACACAATATCTATTGTTTTTTCTATTCTTCTTCTGACAACAAGTGTGGTATTTATCTGGGCTGAAGAGGTTATCCATTTCTTCGGCCTCAAGGGCGATGCCGCCCCCGCCGGAGTCATCTGTTTTCGAATTCTATGCCTCGGAACTTTGTTCGAGGGAACCAGGCGGGTGCTTGCCGGAATATTCGAGGGGGCCTCACAAACCAAACCACCTATGTTCGTAGAGGCCATAGCACGCTGGGCGGTAATGCTTCCCATCGCCTATGCAGCTAGTACGCTTTTTGGAATGGCTGAACTCGGCATCTGGTGGGCCGTTTCCATCAGCCATATTCTTGGTGGACTAGCACTATTCACATGGTTTGTTTTTGGATGGCGACGCAAAGCAGACCAAAAGAATCAGGTCAATTAGATTTTCAGTCGTGCTTAAACGAATAAAAAAACAACTCTTTATGTGAGATATCGTTTTGATTTTAATCTTTACTACTATCTTAATAATAACTCTTGCCTACGCACTCGGCTCGATATCGCCCGCCTGGTTCGCAGGCAGAGCCCGTGGGCTAGATCTTCGCTTCGAGGGCGATGAGTCCCTTAGTTTTATGAACGCCGGAATAATTTTAGGAAAACCTGTAGGCGTAATCGTATTCGCAGCCGATCTTTTCAAGGGATATATTGCCGTCAGCGGCGCGCTGCTGTTTACCAATTCACCTTGGGTGGTTCTTCTCGCGGGGATTGCAGTAGTGGCTGGGCAAATATGGCCTCTTTTTCACGATTTTAGCGGTGGAAAAGGGGGCGCTACCGCTGCCGGGGCAATTCTTGCGGCTTCTCCCTGGACACTCATCATTACGCTCACTCTCTACGCCCTGCTATCGGCAATCATCGGTCGAAGAGCACATGCCGAAATTCTGACCATCACTCTCCTTCCGGGGGTTGCCATTTTAGTAGCGCGGGCAGATCTCGCCCTCGTGTCGCTGAGCATCGCCCTGGCCGGGCTTTTGATTGTGCCACGCTGGGGAGAGGTCGAGGTTCTTCTCGGAGTGAGAAAGGCAAACAAAAACGGCGAGTCTAAAAACCCGCCGCTCAATTAATCCTTTAACAGAAACTAATTATCTCTATTCACATTCCATACTATCCCTCGTTCAGCAGGTAATTAATCACTTCCTGTGCGGTATAAGAAGTTTTTCCCTCTTTTAAGAAACGAGCAATTTTATTTACATCGTTCCCTGAAGTAACAAGCGCCAACTCGCGATACCCCGACTCGCGAACCTGGGGCAAACCAATATTGGTGAACAGACCATTACAAAGGCACTTGCGCCCCTCGGTGTTCTCTAGTCTTCCGCCTTTTTTCTCGTAATCCTCTACCGGTTCCGACGGACACCGATAACACACTTTCCCATCCTCACGGAGATAGGTTTGATGAAGATAGCCCAAATCGCATTTGCGGGGGCGCTCATCATAAATATTTTTATCAGAATTTGTGTCTTCTAGTTGAACTACTTTGAAGGGAAAACTGGTGGGAGATGCTACAGGATCGGTGAATACCTGCGCTTCACCCCGAACCGCCTTCTCACAAATCGCTCGCTTTATGGATTCGGTGAATCCGGATTCCTCACAATAGGCAAACAAAGTTCCGGCCTGAACACCGATAGCACCTAATTCCTTAATTTCTTTAAGCTTCTCAGGATCGGCACAGGACCCTGCCACCCAGAACGGCAGGCCAAGTTCCTTTATTTTCATGAGATCGACAACATCCTTGGGCCCGTAGAGTGGCTCCCCCTCTTCATCAAGTTGAAGCTGCCCGCGAGGAGGTGCGTTATGCCCACCTGCCGTGGGGCCTTCTATAATGAAACCGTTAACTTTCCCTGCCGCTTTTTTTATTAAGGTTATCGCTAGCGTAACGGAGGCGACAATCGCAAGAAATTCGGGCCGCTTGAGAGGAGGCAGGTCAAGGGGGATTATTTTCCGGGGATCGAGGCGCGAATAGAAACTCTCCCCATTTTTCACGTCCGCAACGTTAATCCGAAGCCTAGCTTCTTCATGGCGAGCAAGTTTGTCTAAAATACCAGGGATTTCACGCGGTATGCCTGCACCCATCAGGACATAATCGACCCCAGCCATCATGGCACCATATAGAGAAAAGATATTGGGTAACTGTATCTTTTCAAGCAGATTGACGCCGACTGGTCCGTCATGCCCCTCTTTGGCCAGCCATACCTCGACAAAATTCGCTGCTATCGTCAACTCCTGAAGACGTTTTCCAGGAGTGATGCTGTATTTTGGAACTGCCTTATAAGGTTTGTCGGAGTCTTTGCCACCTGGAATGAAATACCAGTCGATCAGACGCTCAACGATTTTTGGAAGAGGAAAATGGGCCAAGGCACGGCGCATGTGGCCACCAGGATCTCCATCCTGAAGGCGACGGGCCAGAATGGCATCCAGCGCGGTCCCGGAAACCACACCCAACTGGCCTGTTCTGGCCACAGCGTTTGCTAGCCGCCAGTTGGAAACACCCGCCCCCATGCCGCCTTGTATTATTGCGGGATATGTTTTCCCGGGCCCGCCGTTTTTATCTTCAAGCTGCCGGGGTCTTGGTTCCCTAGACTCAGCCGTCAAAACATTCATATTCCGATGTGCTTTCTAAATGCCGAGTAGGCGAGCCATCCTCGGATAACTTCAAATTGGCACGCTCCAAACCGGGTTCAGGTAGGGCGAATTTCCCAGAAAATAATAAGCTCTATAGGCACGAAAGTCTACCAACCGGAACAGTCGCTTATTCGATTCCAGGATAAAATCATCGGAATCTTAAACCTTGACTATTTTACTTTAAAATACTCTCCGTCTATAGATTCGCCGACTTCCCCTTCACAGAGCCCACCATGCCCAACCATAGTTTTACATATCGTCAATCTATATGGCCGGATAGAGACGACGGCCCACATTGGGCGAGCCCGGGGCATGGACAAGCTTGCGAACGACAACATCCGTCCATGCCTCCTTTTCAGGATCGTGCTTCTCATGTCCCGGAAAATGCTCATTTCGCATCTCAAGTGAAACAAATTCATAAAGAACGGAGTGTTTAGCCCACGAGGAGGCCGAAACCAATTTCCGACAACCAATGCACCCCGGAAGCGTCTCCATGCACGGAAGTCGCCACTGGGCATACCAAGCGCCTAGTTCGTCTTCATCCTCGAGGCTTCCTGCGTTAAAACTACCCATTTGCATCCATGGGCCCGGTGTCATATCAGCACTTCTCTGCGAGATGTCGGGCCCATCAACCCGGGCCTCTTCTACGAAAATGGCCGAGCGCTCGCCAATGCGACGCGAGAGCATCTGATTAGTCTCGGTCGAATAAGTCTCGGCAAGTTCTGCGGGAGTTGGCTCGAAAAATGGTTTAGTCGTCTCGGCGCCGAAAAGGAGAATGTACCTATCTCCCGAGGGCACCAACCCATCGCCCGTATGCCCAAGGCGACCCTCGACATTATTCTTAAGTTTTTGACTTTCTTGGGATTCATAGTGAGCAGCCCACAAATATCCAGGGCGCTCTTTCGACTCGGGAATATGCACAGTGTGGAGCCAGTCCAGATATTCCTCGCGCCCCTCCTCGGGTAAATCGTACCAAATAGCCCAGATAGAACGGTCCATGAAACCCTCCCTTTCACTTAAAATAATAAAAATAATATAAAATTTTATCGCGCCGCAGGCCAGATTCGCCGCCCAACGCTGGGCGATCCCGGCGCATGAGTCAAATACCTAATTACTTTGCCAGACCACTCCTTTTCATCAATCGAAAGCTCCTCGTGCTTCTGAAAATTCTCCTCACGAGCATCGAGAGAAGTGAACTCATAAAGTATCGAATGCTTCGCCCAGCCGGCAATCGAAACCAACTTTCGCGCACCCACACAACCCGGCATCCGTCCCATCGAAGGAAGGCGATATTGGGCATACCAAGCACCCAAATCGAGTTCAGCCTCAAGCGAGTTGGCGACAAAGCTCCCCATCTGGATAGCCGGGCCTGGCGTCAAACCAGGTGCGCGGCCTCTCACCTCCGGGCCGTCCACCCGCGCCTCCTCGGCAAAAATACATGACCGCACACCAATGCGGCGACCCAGCATCTCGCCAACCTCCGCGCTTTGGTGCTCCACCAACTGGGCCGGATTCGGGTCGCAAAAAACATGCGGCGACGCGGCCCCACGAAGGACAAGAAATTGAGTCCCTCCACCAACATCAGACAAATCCGTATAGGTGAGTTTATCCTTGACCCGATTCATTCGCGAGGAACTGTCTGCTATCTCGTAATGCCCTGCCCAAAGATAGCCGGGTCTTTGGGCCACCTCTGGCAAATGAATCTCGTGTAGCCACGAGAGAAAATCCGTCCTTCCACCTTCAGGAAGGTCGTACCATGTCGCCCAAATTCCCCTGTCGATTGGCAAGGCTCAATTCTCCCTTTATTCGACCGGCGGCCAAAGACGCGGGCCGACAAAAGGAGAGCATGGGGCATGGATGACAAATTCATGAACCTTGGCCGTCCATGAATTTTCAACAAAACCCTCTTCCTCGTGCGCAATAAAATTATCATCACGCGCTTTCGAGGAGGCAAACTCATAAAGAATCGAGTGCTTCCCCCACCCGACCGATGCAGTTAGTTTACGGGCACCGATACAACCAGGCATCTTTTGCATGAAGGGCAGCCGCTCCTGGGCATACCACCCGCCAAGAACATGACCATCATCCGGCTTGGCGACATTGAAATTACCCATCTGAATATAATTTCCAGGAGCCGTACCCGCTGGTCGGAGCCCAGCATCGGGCCCATCCACGCGCTTCTCCTCGGAGAACACGCAAAGGTTCAGCCCCTCCCGCAGGCCAACCATTTCCTTTGTCTCCCCGCTCTGGCGCTCCTTAATCTGAGGAAAGTTCGGGTTAAAAAAGGAATACGGCGACTCGGCTCCAATGAGAAGCAAATACTCACGTCCGCTCCCAACCTCGTCCTTCCCCGAGCGCATCATGTCCTTAACGACCTCGTGAAATCGCTCTCCTCCACCCTCGTTATGAAAATGCGCCGCCCACAGAAGATCTTCACGCCCCGCCAACACTTCAGGCAGATGGACCTCATGAAGCCACGAAAGATATTCACTCTGGCCTGAGTCGGACAGGTCGTACCAAAACGCGATCATTCCTTGATCCATCGCTTACTCCCGAAAAATAAATACGCAAAACCAAATCCACGAATGGAAGTTATTGAACAAACACCGTTCCCGCTTTATCGCGGTGAGAGCAATTTCCGTAGGTGGCGATGAGTTCCGCCACCTCTGTTTTGCTGGGATTTTCCTGGCCGTGCACCACACCCGCAGGTGCATAGCAAAAGTTCCCCTGCTCAACCAGTTGCTTGTCAGGATTCTCAGGGTCGCCTGAGTAAACATAGATAGGCCCCCGGGCGACATAAAAAGTCGCATCACATGCATGGTAATGCATCTTGTTTTTCCCACCCGGCGGAATAATCGTCCGCGCCATCGTCATCACCGTGGTGTCGGTCGTTTCATCGTTCACCCCCCAGAGGATCGTATAGGGAGGCTCATATTCGAGATCCTTGTTCACATCGACGGAATTAATGATTTTCATAGATTTTTCAGAATTCATAACAATCCTTCCCCTGTAATTTTACTGCCGCCTGAAATAGCGTTGAAAACAACTCGGATGGATAGATAGTAAAACCCATTTCACCCGGAGTCCACCGCCGAACCCGCCCCCACTTTTAAAGTTGCCTCTCCCCCTCTTTTAGTGAATAATAGGTCTATATTTACATACATGACTTAATCGGCCTTGGTTCAAGGTAATTTTACCTCATCCAAGGAAAGTCAACTTTTTAGGAATTGTTCATGGAAGAAGAAGAAAAATCCAATATACCAAACCGTTCATTCGTTATCATGGCGTTGGTAGTGGGGGGGTTGTTCACCGTTGGCTCGTTGACCTTATTCGTCATGATGCCAAGCCTCATCGCTCAGGGAGGTATTCCCGAGGCCCAAACGGACTTCCTGAGGCTCTCGCCGGTCTTTTTCCCCCGACTGGCTTTCGCCATTCTCTCCGGGCTCTCACTAACCTATTTCATCAGCACCGCCCGCACTCTGAACCAGGCCGAGGATGGTGGTATTTTCGAAGAACAAGGAACGCTCCCTCGAATCCTGACTTTATATTCTTTCGCAGTAGTTTATCCTTTCCTGCTTCCCCCACTCGGCTATGTCATTTCCACGATTTTCCTGATAGGGGGGATGACCCTGTTTCTGGGTACGCGGATCTGGTGGCAGGTATTGTCTTTTTCGATCTTCACACCAATAATGATTCGATTCGTTTTTGAACGCCTGCTGGCCATATCACTTCCGAGATCGGAATTTGAGCTGATCGCCGTTGCCGAAGAAGGCCTTATGCAGATACTCGTAAGCATATTTTTTGGATGGAAAGGCTAAATAAGACATGCTTGATGCTTTTATTGAGGGATTTTTTCTTCTTTTCCGGATAGACACCTATTTTTATATTTGCATCGGGCTTGCTCTGGGCATGTTTGTCGGTGCAATGCCCGGTCTGACAACCACCCTGACCATGGCTATTCTACTTCCAGTCTCTTTTAAACTTGAGCCCATGCTCGGCATCCCGTTTCTTATCGGTATCTATAAGGGGGGCATCTACGGTGGCAGCATTTCGGCCATCCTGGTGGGCATTCCGGGAACCGGTGCATCCATCGCCACTACGTTCGACGGCCCCGCTCTAACGCGCAAAGGCCAGGGGCGCAAAGCCCTCGAAATGGCTCTTTACGCCTCTGTTACTGGCGATACCTTATCGGATATTTTCACTCTGGCCGCAATTGGCCCCATCGCTCTTGTTATCTTAATGGTTGGCCCCCCTGAAGTTTTCGCCATCATCATTTTCTCGCTTGTTTTGATCGCGAGCGTATCAAGCGAATCTGGCTTGAAGGGCGCCATCGCCGCCTGTATCGGGCTCGGGCTGGGACTGATCGGCACAGACGCCGCCACTGGTGCGACAAGACTGACATTCGGTTTGGAAATTCTTTCGGCTGGCATTCCAATCATCCCGCTGGTTATCGGAATTTTTGCGGTGCCTGAGGTCCTTGAAGCTGTTCAATCGCGCGCGCCGCGATTTATCGACGAGCACATCGACCTCTCCAAGGCGGGCGAGCGCCTCAGATGGCCCGAGTTCAAGCGCTCAATCATAACAATTCTCAGATCGACTGCCATCGGCACGGGCATCGGCATGGTGCCTGGCGTGGGCCAGGTCGTCGCCGCCTTCATCAGCTACAGCGCCGCCAAACGCGCCTCGGACGATCCGGACAGCTACGGCAAGGGAAATCTCGACGGCATCGCCGCCCCCGAGGCGGCTAACAACGCCGTCAACGGCCCCACCCTGGTGCCATTGCTCACGCTCGGCATCCCCGGCGACAACATAACAGCGATTCTCCTGGGCGCATTTGTGGCGCACGGTATGCGCCCAGGCCCTCAGATCTTCGAGGAACAGGGGCCGCTGATGTACGCTTTGCTCCTGTCCATCGTCTTTGCCAATATATTGTTTCTGGGCCTGGGCTATATTTTGCTTAAACCGTTCGCCTATGCGATTCAAGCCAAGAAGGCCTATCTGGTCCCGATAATCCTGGGGCTGGCGTTCGTCGGAACTCTTTCAACGGGTGTCTATACCGACGTCATCATTATGATAGTCGTCGGGGTATGCTCTTTCATTCTTCGAAAGCTCAAATTTGATCTCGCACCACTTGTCATTGCGTTCGTACTTTCAGAACCCATCGAATACCGACTAAGCCAGACCATGCTCTACGCCAAAGGAGATATTTTCCACTACATGTTTGTTCAGCGGCCAGTTTCTTCAATTTTTCTGTCCGCAGCGATCATCTGGATCGGCTATCTAATTATCAGCCCTCGGTTGAACAAGCGAAAACAATCGCAAGGGGCTCAAGCAGCACAACCGTAGTAGAAAAGGGGAGAAATATCATGAAACACAAGATCATAATTCTCATGGCTGCACTGGCGATATTCCTTTCGCCAATGATGAACACCGGTGCCTCGGCGGCGTATCCTGACCGCCCCATAGTCGTCGTAATTCCGTTCGGCGCTGGCGGGAGCCACGATCTTCACGCTCGCGGCATCACCAGCATCATGACCGATATCATTGGCCAGCCCATGATCGTGAAACTCCTGCCGGGTGGGGCCGGAATGAAAGCCACCAGCTTTGTCGCCAAATCGAAGCCAGACGGTTACACCGTTCTCTTCACGCACAACGGCATTGACATGATCGTGCCGCAGACCCGGAAAGTACCAGTCAATACGCAGACTGCGTTTAAGACCATTTGGAAAATCAATCACTCTGACGGCATGATCGCCGTCAACTCCAAATCACCTTTCAAGACCTTCAAACAAGTTGTCGATTATGCGAAGAAAAACCCTGGAAAGCTCAACTGGGGCCACAGCGGCGTTTGGGGAAGTTCCTACACGAGCACGGTGCAAATCCTGAAAGCTGCCGGAATCAAAGTTAACCTTATCCCGCATAAGGGCGGCGGCCCGCTGCTTCGCGCCACACTAGCCGGGCGCCTCGACATCGGCTCGTGCCAGACGACGCAGTGCCGACCGAACTTCAAGGGTGGTAAAGTGCGTCCCCTGGCCGTCATGGGCCCGGACCGCTACAAGAACGACCCTGACTTTGGGCACGTTCCCTCGTGGACCGAGCTTGGCTACCCCAACACCGGATTCCGGATGGACCGCATTTTCATGGCCCCCTCGGGAATTTCGGCCAAACGGATGAAATACCTGCAGGATGCCTTTGCCAAGCTGATGAAGAACAAATCCTTCAAACGCTTCATGAGAAGCATTGGAATGCCCACGAACTACATGACTGGCGTCGATTATGACAAAACCCGGCCCACGAGATACAAGGAATACACCGCGCTCATCAAGGCGATAACGGGAAAATAAAACACCGAATTCCTTGAAAATAAAAGCTCCCGGTCCGTTAATTTAGATACGGACCGGGAGCTTTTTCTGTTAGGATAGGCTTATTAACTAATTTTCAGGGTGCTCTTTTAGATCGCCCTTGTTTTTTCCGCCCCTTGTTGGCTTGAACTTGTGATTTGCCGAAAAGAAATAGGGGCACCATCCAGAGAGAAGGAGAAACGCCATGAAACGATTTTTTGTCTTTTTGTTCGCGATTGCCCTTTTGGCACCGCCTCTGGCCGCCTCGGCTGACGAGTACCCAAATCGGCCAATTACGCTCGTCCTACCGGTGGGCGCGGGCGGAAGCCACGACCTACACGCACGCGGCATCACGAGCATCATCGCCGACATCCTGGGCCAGCCGATGATCGTCAAGCTACTGCCCGGCGGCGCCGCCATGAAGGGAACGGGATATGTCGCCAAGGCAAAACCGGACGGCTACACCATTCTTTTTTCGGCAAATCAATTCGATATGATAGTGCCGCAGACGCGTAAAGTCCCCTTCAACACCCTGAAAGATTTCAAGACCATCGCCAAGATCAACCATGCGCAGCCGATGTTTATCTCTCTGACCAACAAGCCCTGGAAGAACATGAAAGAGCTCATCGCCTACGCGAAGAAAAATCCCGGAAAGATCAATTGGGGCCACAGCGGCGTTTGGGGTGCCGGACACATACCCTCGATGCAGCTGGTGAAGGCCGCCGGAATCAAGGTCAACTTCATCCCCCATAAGGGCGGCGGTCCCGCGCTTCGCGCCCTGCTCTCGGGCCAGGACGACGTGGGAATGGCGTTCCCCACCCAGGCCCGCTCACACGCCAAAGCGGGTAAGATTCGGGCCCTCGTGATCACGGGTGACAAGCGCCTCTCGAAGGATCCCGTATTCAGGAACGTCCCAACAGCGGCCGAGATCGGATATAAATCCGTCAGCTTTCAGATGGAGCGAATCTTCATGGCGCCGTCCAAAATCCCGGCGGATCATCTCACTAAGCTACGTCTTGCCTTCGTGAAGTTGATGAAGAACAAATCCTTCAAGCGCTTCATGCGCAGCATCGGCGAGAGCGTTACTTTCGTGAAGGGTGAGGAGTACGACAAGACCCGCCCCCAGCGATACAAAGAATACACCACGCTCATCAAATCGATTACCGGCAAATAAACCGCCAGGATATCAAAGGGGCCTTCCCATACGGGGAGGCCCCTTTTTTCTGCCGGCATTTCAACGAGGAAATTCAATGGTAAAAAGATATAAATCATACGTTCACAACACGAAGACCATGAAGGCGCGCCACGCCGGGGGTGACTACTCCACGGCGCACGGTCCCTTCATCGAGGGCGAGCGTCTGATTTTCGGCAAAATCACGATTCCCGCCGGAACAAAAGCTGAGCCCCATAGCCATCCGAACGAGCAGTTCAGCTATGTCCTCCAAGGCCGCGTTCGCATGACCATCAACGGCAAAGTAAAAATCGCAAAACGCGGGGACATTATCCACACACCCGCAAACGCGATACACAGCGCAACTGTACTGGGTGATGAAGACCATATCTTCATCACAACAAAAGACGCCTCGTGGGGAATTCACGGAATCAAACAAGGAGGCGCAAAGCCCAAGGCAAAAAAAATTACAAAGAAAAAAGCAGCCAAAAAGACCACCAAGAAAAAAGTGGCAAAAAAAACAACAGCCCGGAAGGTGGTCAAGAAAAAAACAGCTAAAAAGGCAACGAAACGAAAAACCGCGAAGAAAAAATCGCGGTAGGCATAGAATCTAACAACCGGCGAGACGATCTTTTAGCGTCCGCCAAATATTCGATATAGGGGAGATCATCCGATGCAGCACTATTATAAGATCAGCGAAATGGAGGTCGGCCTAGCCGGTGAAGCCTACGCCCCCACAAACGGCTCTTGGGTAGAGGGCGAGCGCCTCATCTTTGGAAAACTTAAAATCCCAGCGGGCACCCACTCCAAGGCCCACTCACATCCAAACGAGCAAATCAGCCTCGTCCTGGGTGGTCAGGTCCAAATGGATGTCGAGGGAGACAAGAAGACCCTCGTCGCGGACGACTTCAGCTACCGCCCCCCCAACGCCATCCATTCGGCAAAAGTACTAGAGGGCGAGGACTTCAGCTTTATTACGGCCAAGGACACCGCCTGGGGCATTCAGGGCAATCTTGCCACCCCGGAGGAAGCAGCCCGGCAGGGCGGACCGGACGCCGTCCAGCATTTTTACAGTGTCAAAGAAATGGAAGACCGCAAGGCGGGCGAGGCCTACGCCGATACCCACGGCGCGTGGATCGAGGGCGAGCGCGTCATCTTCGGTAAGCTCAGCATTCCCGCGGGGACAAAAGCCGCTCCCCATAGCCATCCGAACGAGCAGATGGTCATCGTTTTAAGTGGAAGTTTTCACATGAATATCGATGGGGACGAAAGCACCCTCGTCGCAGACGACATCGCCCACATACCCCCGAATGCGATTCACTCGGGTGAAGTGGTGGGCAGTGAAGACTATGTATTCGTCACCGCGAAGGACACTTCTTGGGGAATCCAGGGCAACCCGGTAAAATAGATTCTGTTTCGACCGGGGAGGCGAGCATCGTCTGCCTCCCCGGTCGAAAAAATCTCAGAGTCAGCCCTCTCAGGCCGTGACAACGACCTTGCCCATGCTTTTTCGTCCCTGCAAATGCTCGAAGGCGTCTACCGCCCGCTCATGAGGAAAAGTTTTCTCTACAATAAGACGAATTTCTTCCCTCTGAACCATGTCCACAAGGCGTTGTTTAGCCGCGATGACCCGATCAGGATGACCCACCAGGTGGGGACCAAGCCAAAAACCAATCAACGATTTGTTCGAAGCAAGAACTTCGTAGTTGTCAAAATTTACGACATCGCCGCTTGCGACCCCGTAGACTACGAGGCGTCCAAAGTCAGCCAGCGCCTCTCGATAGGAACGGGCTAGAACCTCACCACCCACGGATTCAAAAATCACCTCAGCCCCCTTGCCCTCCGTCAGTGCAAGAACCTCTTTTACCCAATCGGTTTCACTATAATTAATTGCTACTGCACCCAACTCTTCAATAAGGCGACACTTCAAATTGCTTGAGGCGGTTCCAATTACCCGCGCTCCTTTTGCGCGTGCAATCTGAACAACGAGCGTACCCACGCCGCCCGCCGCCGCGTGGACAACAACTGTTTCCCCGGCCACTACACTAGCGGCATTGTCGATCATCATCACCGATGTAAGCCCTTGAACAAGGAGCGCAGCCCCTTGAGGCGGAGTAAGCTCATCGGGGCATAGCATCAGATTCGTTTCTGAAACAACGACATACTCAGCCAAGCCACCGCCCGATTGCGTAGTCGCCAAGACCCGCTGGCCCACACTCCAACCTTCAACACCCTGACCGATTTTTTCTATGACACCGCAAATTTCATGACCAAGTATGTGGGGCAAAGATATTTTTCTGAGATAGCGCCCTTCGCGTGCCATGATATCTGAAAAATTGAGACCGCATGCCTCCATCTTCACCTGCACTTCATCCGCCCCCGGTTCAGGGACAGAGACCTCGGCAAGATGCATCACCTCGGGGCCCCCGTGCGCATCTATCTGAAGAACTTTCATCTGCTCCGCTGCCATTTCATCCTCCCAATTTAGCCGACTCGAACAGACCCTTTGGTCCCAAGTCGTTGATTCCACCATTTCCAACTTCTCGGTTTCAGGGTCAGCCGGATACGAATCTTCTCCGCTGAGGACGATTTTTCCCACTCCTCCCACATGCCTGGGCGATAATAGTGGTCAACAATCCTTTTGAGCCCTTCGTGATCCTTTCCCAAGGGCTCTGATATCTCCGGCTCGCCCTCGACAATCACCGCTCGAAATGGATGTTCATCGTCATCCACGCAAATGGTAATAGAAGGGTTCTTTTTTAAATTCCGTACCGTGAGTGAATCTGCACCAGTGCTGACAAAAAAAGAACCGTCCTCGGGGTTGAAAATATAAACCACCGGCACCATATGGACGGTGCCATTCTTTTTCACGGTAGCAATACGGGCCATGCGGGGCTCACATAAAAATTCATCCATCTCGGTGGGTCGCTCCGCCATCGGTAATCCTCCCATTCGCTAGTAGGTTAATACATTTCGAACCCGCCTTCGGCGGATAGTTAGTGGGGCATGGATACTCGTTATGTTATATTAAAATTACCTACAAAACATACGGGCAAACCCAAATTGAAGGAGAAAACATCTTGGCTACAGTTATCCATTTAAAAGACATCATGGCCAACACCACCTATGAGCCGCCTTGTGGTATTTTTTTCGGCATTAACAAGGAAACCGTAAAAGGGGCCAAGATTGTCATGGGCCTTACACGCTCGGGCCCCGACATGAGAAACCAGCGCCACTATCACAACAATTGTAAAGTAGGCCAGTACAAAATCAAGGGAAGTGACAAGTTGATGAGCGGCGCATTTTATGAAACCAGTGAAAAGGATTTCTTGCCTGGGGATTTTCATTATATTCCCAAGGGCGAATTACACAGTGCCAAGGGCACTGGAGAATCTAACGAACTGATATTTTGTTATCCTGGAGCCGGCTCCCTTGAGGAAACCGGGACGGTGTTTATCGAACCACCTAGGCAGGCGCCAACACAGCCGCCAACTTCGTAAACGGAGATTTAAATGGCAACGGTAATTCACTTGAAAGACATCAAGGTAAATACGAAATATGAACCGCCATGCGGAATTTTTTTCGGCATTAATGAGGAAACGGTAAAAGGCGCCAAAATTGTCATGGGCCTTACGCGCTCAAATCCTGATGTAAAAAACCAGCGTCACTACCACAACCACTGCAACACTGGACAATACCGAATAAAAGGGCCTGTGCGCCTTCTCATCGGACCAGAACACGAAACCACCGAGCAGGATTTTATCCCGGGAGATTTTAATTTCATCCCCAAGGGCGAGATACACAGCGCCATTGGCTGCGGCGAGTTCACGGAGCTTATTTTTTGCTATTCCGGCGTCGGCTCACTTAAAGAGGCTGGGACTGTTTTCATCGAACCACCGCACAAATAAAGTACGGGCAGCCCCATAGATTGGACGAATTTTTATATTCGATGATAAAAAATATTGTCAGGAGATAACGAAATGTCAACGATTTCCAGAGACTACACAGACAACCTCGATTGCGCGGTACCGGCCACCACCCGAATCGGCATTAGCGATCAAATTGTGGAAAATCCCGGTTTCGTAATGGGGAATTTCTCCATTCCTCCTAAAGGTAGAACCCGCCGCCACTTTAACGTCAACGCCGATTTGGCGATGTACAAGGTGAGGGGCCAGGGCCGCCTCCTCGTTGGCCCTGATCATCAGCTTGAGGAGATGGATTTTTCGGCCGAGGATTTCGCCTATGTACACAAAGGGGAGATCTATTGCTTCGAAAATGTCGGGGACGAATCCGATTTTGTGATTTTTACCTACATCGGAGTGAGCAATATTGAGGAGGCGCAGGAGGTATACATTGAGCCTCCGGTGGCATAACGAAACACCAAACCTCACCACAAGGACAGGGCTGCGCCGGGTCGCAAAACCCAATCTATCTAGATACTTTTATCTTTTTTTTAATTCCAGTTTCCTCTGGAGCGCCGTCCCACTTCGCGCTATATTAGCGCCACCTTCAAGGTTGAGTGGCGCTCCCTCGCGCTGCATACCCTGTGACATCTATGAAATTTTTAAAACGCTATGGAGGCTACAACGTGGCCGATATTATTACGGGAATGATCAAACGTTACGCGGCAGACGACCGGTTTACGATGGAGCCCGATCCGGCGGGTAAAATTATTCGGCTCAGATTTAACGATGAGTGTTGGTTCGAAGCAGAAAAAAATGAACCAGAAAACAAGCTCCGCATCAGCTTCGCCACTTCAAATCGAACCGTCAACGAAGACATCGAACACGCTATTCTCGACAGCAAGGATCCGATTGACGATTTTATTTACGACGGCATGGAAGAGGCCGGCGAGGAGGATGCAGAACACAAGGTAGAGCACTACCACGACGACGTGTTTCGCTATGCCATCGATCTGACTCTAGATGAAGAAGGTGTGGATGATCGGGCTGCCCGTGTTGTTGACGGGCTGTTCTACACCTTTGAGGAATATGCCGAGGGCGACGACTGAGTTTCTTCTTACATTCTCAAGAATTTACCGGACAGTCCGAAAAAAATCGATAACCCGCCCGACCTTTCCTGAAAATTTAAGAGAATGCCAAATCTTTTCGCGAGGCTTTATGGATGCAAAGTAGCGCGCCACCAGAGCAGCTCCCTCCTCGGAATTCACATGCGTATCGGTCTGACACTCCAGGAGCCTGCCTCCGTCATGAATAAATGAGAGCCACTGATCATCTCGTGAAACAAGAATCTGCGGCTGACAATGATCATCGGGCAGCTCCGGCTGAGGATAAGGGAGTCGGTGAAATTTATCCAAAAGCGCCGCTATCCCCTCTGTATCCATCTCACCCATCTGGGTTAAATCATCGTAGTCGCCGCTCGCTTTGGTGCACTGCTCATCCATCGCCTGAACAGACACCTCATATTTTTTAGGGACGCCCTCGGCTTCACTCAACTCTAATCCTCCCGCTGAATGTTATTAGGCTAACTTCCCTCCTCAGCCTCTATCTCGGCCACTCTTTCGTCCACCATGCGGATAAGATCATCAGCGTTATCCACCGCCTGATAGTCCTCGCCCATGACCCCGGTGCCGGCCGGGCTTTTCACTGCAAAGAAAACACACTTTTCATCCAGTGAGCGGCCAGCGCCGTGGACAGAATTGCGTTGAATATGAATCAGGTCGCCGGCGCCAACCTCGGTCACCACACCATCGAGAATCATCACCCGGCGTCCCTCCAAGATCAGATTGAACTGCTCATCGTTCGGATGTGAATGTGGCGGCGCGCCCTTGCCCTTGGGATACATCACGATTCCCGCCTTCATCAGGTCGCCCTTGACCCGCTGTATGTCGCCCTCTGGCGATGCTTCCTCTTTGTGCTTGTCCATCTCGAAAATCTTATAAACTGGCATTAAAATTCTCCTTGAGTAAAAGAAAGTGTCAGCATGAACATCAAATGAATATTTATTATAATGGAGAACTGGAGTTTACGTCACCCTTTCACTACTGAACTAAACAAAATTCGCACAATTGTTCTAGAATGCCCACCTAATCAATTATGAATTTATGCTAGAGGTAATACCGTTGCTCGATTCATGGAACCCTGATTTTCTGGCAATTTTGTCAGCGCTTTTCATTGCGGTAGCACGCGTTTTTTACACCTCGGGCCTCGCGAAAGTCACCCCAGCCCTATCGAATTTCATCCTCGCCCTGATCAGCACAGCCATCGCCCTGTTGGTTTACCAATCCGAAGGGGGCTTGGAGAAGTGGCCGCTCGAAGGCCTACTCTGGTTTATCTCGGTGGGTGTTTTCGGAACTTTCTTTGGGCGCTTCATGCTCATGGTTTCCATCAAGCTACTCGGAATGGCCCGCTCCGCCGTAATGGCGCAAACCGTATTAATCTGGTCAGCGGTGCCTGCAGTCGTGTTCCTGGGCGAGCGGATGACTTTCTCCATCGCGGCTGGAACCATCGGCATCATGTGCGGCTCGATTCTGCTCGTCCTCGACAAAGGAGAGGCAAAGAAGAATTTTCCGCTACGCTACTACCTCGTCCCTCTCGTAATGACATTGTCCTTCTCCTTCGCCCACATGAGTGTGAAGCGCGGTCTTCTCATAATTCCCTCGCCCGCCTTCGGCATGCTCTCCGCCAGTATGACCGCCATATTCTTTACGACCGGCCTTTTATTTCTGACCGATGGGGTCAAGTGGAAAACTCTTGAAAAAAGACCACTTCTGGCAATATGCTTTGGTTCAGTTCTCAACGGATTCGCCTCAATTACCCTCTGGGGTGCGATGAAATATGGCGACCTCGTCCGGGTGGTGCCTCTCAACCGCCTGTCTGTGCTTCTTGTAATTTTCTTCTCGTGGTTGTTTTTCAGAAAACAAGAACTCATCAATCGCCGTATCGTGTTCGGGGGCATTCTGGCCGTCGCCGGCGCGTTCGGAATTATTTCAGGTAGATAACCTGAATACTCGGCCTTGGAATGGACGGGAACGAATAACGGCACTTGATAATAGTGCTCCTCATGCAGGCAGATTCTTCAGAGCCTCGCCTGCCATGTATTGTCATAACAAATAAAAATTTTAGGGGACAAAAAAATGGACTACGAACTAGATGGAAAAATCGCCATCGTCACGGGAGGAACCAGCGGCATCGGCCTCGAAATTGCGCGCCTGTACGCCAAGGGCCGTGCCAAAGTGGCCATCACCGGGCGGGATGAAGAGAAAATGGCGGGCGTGGCAAAGGAACTTCGCGGCGATGGAGCCGAGGTGCTTGAAATCCAGGCCGATCTCGCCAACCTCCCGGACATGGACCGAATAATTGAGGAAACAGAAAATAAGCTGGGGCCCGTCGATATACTGATCAACAATGCAGGGAGAAGCTATCCAGGCGATTTTTTTGCTACCGAACCAGCGCTGTGGGAAGAGATTCTCAAGAATCGAATCGTCTCCCCACTTTACCTCACCCAAAAGGTGCTTGCGCGAATGAGCGAGCGCGAAAGCGGCTCCGTCGTGTTTATGGGTGCTACCGTCTATAGAGAGCCGATACCCGAGAACGTCATGGCTGCCGCCGCTGGAGGCGGCATACTGAGTGCGACCAAAGCCCTGTCCAAACTTATGGCACCCAAGTGCATTCGCATAAATGCTGTGCTTCTAGGCCAGTTCGACACCCCCATGCTTCGCCGGGGTTTTGAGACCTATGCAAAGCTTCACGAAATAACGGTTGAAGATGCAGAAAAACTCCGTGCCTCCCAGAATCCAACTGGCCGCCTTGGAGACCCGACAGAGGCCGCCCAGCTTGCTGTGTTTCTCTCATCCGACGCCGCCTCCTACATGACCGGCGCCCTCGTACCCGTTGACGGTGGGAGAGGTTGGTCTATCTAGAAAAACAAGCACCTCAATAAAGAACCTTTGCTTGAAAATAAGCAGACCACGGCCCCTTATCTTTTACGTAGTTATGCAGCGGATTGCTTCTCGACACTCATCCTTTAATTATTTTTTTCAACATAATAAGGTTCACCATGAAGAAATTCGGCATTTACTTCTGGAACACCAAAACCCTTGCAGAAGATTTGCGCGCGGGGAAAGTTACAGAAGATCAAAATGCTCTACTACATGGCCATTGCAATCCTAGGAGTTAGCGCCTCTAACGCACCGACCGAAACGTATCTTGACTGGGGGATAGATGCGATAGTAATTCTTGTCGGATGGGAAATTGCTTTAAGATCGTCGCATGGCCACCGGAAGAATGGCCACGTAAAATAGTCATGCCGCCGTCAGACATTTCAACCAATGAGCAGATTCACCCAAGATAGTGGCCTGACTAACAGGACGTTTAATAACTCTCCCTCTCCTCTCCACAAATTACCAATATCAGCGTAGTATTAATTCATTCGACAAAATGAATATGGCACAATCCCTCTTTAGGCCCCTTTGTTTTCATGCTGGGGCGCCATTTTTTCTCAAGGAGTACGACATGGAAATTAAATCGACACTTCAAGTAATCAAAGAGAGCGAAATTGCATCCCATCAGGGGGTGACCGAAGGTCAGACCCAGCAGCCGATAATCGGAAGCGATGGCCGGCCTTCGGACAGAATCCGGGTTGCGCTGGCAACGTTTGTCCCGGGGACGCTCGAAAAACTCCACTGGCATCCGATTGAATCTTATTACTTCGTCATCTCGGGGCGCGCCACTGTCCGCGATATCGAAGGCAAAGAATATGAAGTGGGCCCGGAAACTTCGATCTACTGCCCGCCCGGACTCGCCGGGGCACACGAATGGGAAGTCACCGAGACGATGCGTCTGCTGAGCGTCCGAGGCACCACCGACACGTCGAAAAAGATGCAGTTCACGGTCGACAAGGACACAAAACGCTCCTACATCGACCTCGATGAACTCATCCGCCGCGAGGGGATTAGTTTCGAGTCTCATTATTAAAAAAAATGCGGCCATGGCATAATTTCCAGCTATAAGAATCGACAGACCAATCATTATAAGGGCTTAAATTATGGACAAGAAAATTGCAGTATTGGGCACTGGCGCCATCGGTAGCAGCGTGGCCGCCGACCTCACGAAAGCGGAATACGATGTAACCATCGTTGACCAGTGGGCCGAGCATGTTGAGGTGATGAAAGAAAAAGGACTGCACATCAAATTTCCGGATATGGATCTTAAAGTGCAGGTAAATGCCTGCCATCTTTACGAAATGGCCTCGCTGTACCCCCAGTTCGACATCGTATTCCTCTGCGTAAAATCTTACGACAGACGCTGGATGGTCGAATTCATTGAACCTTATCTAAAGAGCGACGGTGTGCTCGTTGGCCTGCAAAATAGCCTGAACGATGATTCACACGCATCCATATTGGGCCGCGAGCGCGTTGTAGGCTGCGCCATAGAGCTTTCTGCTGAAATATTCACACCAGGAATCGTCCAGCGAAACACCACCCATGAGGGCACCTGGTTTGGCATCGGGGAGCTCGACGGCTCCGTCACCCCGCGTGTTAAGGAGCTTCAAGAAATCTTGAGCCACGTTGCGAAGGTAGATATCACCGAGAATATTTACGGCTCAAGATGGACAAAGCTTCTCGCCAATTCGATGACGATGGGTCCCTACGGGCTACTCGGCACCAGGAATGCCGAGGCGGCGGGCCTGGATGGTTTACTTGAAATACAAATGAACCTCGGCAAAGAATCAATGGAGGTGGGCACCGCGCTCGGCTACAACATTGAACCCGTTTTCGGCTTGAACGCTGACGATTTTTCCGGCTCAGACGATCAGGTATTGATAACGGCGATGAAAACGCTGATGAGCCATGTCGGGACACGCGCCAGAACCGCCCCAATCCAGGATCACATCAAGGGCCGCAGAAGCGAGATGGCATTCATCAACGGCCTCGTGTCGAGCAAAGGGCGCGAGGTGGGCATCCCGACACCCTACAACGACGCCGTGACTGAAATTGCCCTAATGATCGACAAGGGCGAGCTTGAAATGGATATTTCCAACTTTGAAATTTTGAAAATGAAGATAGCTGAATCACTTTAAAGCAATACATTTATGGAGGATGTCATGCCGAATCTAGATGAAATGGGTACGTCACTGGGAGCGCTTCTGAAAGAGAAGGGCGAGACCATTGCAATAGCCGAAACATCGGCCGGAGGGTTGATTTCGGCTTCCTTGCTATCGATAGGAGGCGCTTCGGCCTACTTCCTGGGAGGCGGGGTGCTTTACACCTATGAGTCGCGCAACAAGATGCTTGATCTTCCGCAAGACACTTTCGACGGCATGAGACCCAGCACCGAGGAATATGCCCTCCGCATCGCCCGGGCGGCGCGGGAGCACTTGGGCTCCACTTGGGGCGTTGGCGAAACCGGAGCCACAGGACCCAAGGGAAACCGGTACGGGGATGACGCAGGTCATTCGTGTATTGGTGTCTCAGGGCCTAGGGATGCCGTGATTACCCTGGAAACCGGAAGCGCAGATCGAGTGGCAAACATGTGGGCCTTCACCCAGGCCGCGCTTGAGCTGATAGAGAAAACGGTGAGGGGGAATTCCTAAAACCTCTCACCCGCCGACGAGTTGGACCTCGATCCGTCGCTGCCTCGGGCGGTTGTCGAAATCGACCAGGACAATCTGCTGCCAAGTTCCGGTGATTAGCACCCTATCTCTGAAGGGCAGAGAAAGGCTGGGCCCCAAGAGCGCGGCACGAACATGGGAAAACCCGTTCCCGTCACCCCAGCGAGCGTCGTGAGCATACGCCTCACCCTCGGGAACAAGGCGGGCAATGGCTTCCTTCAAGTCGGCGAGAGCCCCTGACTCAAACTCAATGGTGGTCACACCGGCCGTTGAACCTGGAACAAATACCACGCAGACCCCCGAATCGAGTCCACTCTTAAGAACAGCTTCCGAGACCTCGCCGGTAATGTCCCTGATGTCAGCAAATCCTTGCGTATCAATCTGAAATGAATGCGCGTAGGTGGACATTTTCATCGCCTCGTCAAACGGACTACCCTGAAAACCCTCTGGACAAAAAAAGGACGGGTCATAGACCCGCCCCTGATTTTACTGATTTAAACAGCTACACCGCTTCTACCTCTTATCAATCGGCGTGTAGCTCGCCTCAAGATCGCCCACATAGACCGCGCGCGGGCGGAAAAGACGATTCTCGGGCAGATATTCGAGGACACGTGCCGACCATCCGGCGATGCGCGGCACCGCGAAAATCGGTGTGAACATGTCGGTGTCGATTCCCATCGCGTTGTAAATCAGGCCCGAGAAGTAGTCCACGTTCGGGAATATTCCCTTGCCGCCGAGATCGGCGACAACGAGGGCCTCGAGCTTTTTGGCGATTTCGTAGAGGTGGCCTGAACCCGCACGCTCGGAAAATTCCTTGGCAACAGGGTCGAATATTACCGCCCGGGGATCATAGGCTTTATACACGCGGTGGCCAAAGCCCATCACCTTTTGCTTCTTCTCCTTGGAGGCCGCGAACCATTCGTCGGTCTTAGCCGGATCTCCAATTTCCAAGAATGTTTTCAGCGTTGCCTCGTTGGCGCCGCCGTGGAGAGGGCCTTTGAGGGAACCGATGCCAGCGCAAATAGAACTGTAAAGATCTGTGAGGGAGCTATTCGTCACCATTGCGCTAAAGGTCGAGGCATTCATGCCGTGCTCGGCATGGATGATGAGCGCCATGTCCATAACCTCTGCGGTCCGAGCATCGGCAGGCTCGCCCGTCATCATCCGCATGAAATCCTCGGAGTGACCGAGAGAGGGGTCCGGGTCCACAATCGGCTTGCCGCTTCTTACCCGCTGAATGGCCCCGACGATGGTGGGGAACTGCGCCGTGAGGGACATTGCGATATCCAGATCATTTTCAACCGTCACTTCGAACTCTTTGGAATTGAGGCATCCCAACATGGAAACGGCTGTGCGGAGGGTGTTCATTGGATGCGTATTGGGGGCAAGGAGAGTGATCATATCCTTGACCTCCTGGGGAATAGTCCGGCGGCCGGCCAAATCCTTACTGAAGGCATCGAGTTGCGCCTTAGTGGGCAACAAGCCATCTATCAGCAGATAGGCGCACTCCTCGAACCCCCCGCCGCCCGCACACAGATCATCGATGCTGTAGCCACGATAGATGAGCTTACCGTTGGCACCATCTACATAACTGATGGCACTTTCGTTCGTAATGGCACCTTCGAGGCCCTTCTTAAACTCGGTTTTTCCGACAAACTGCCGGGGTTTTTCTTCAGCCATATCCACCTCCAGCTAATTTCAGCCCTAAATCAAGACATCACAAAAATCATTGATAGTAAGACACTTATACGATTGAACGCACATGGCGCTCATAAGGAGCATAAAAATGTATACGGTGTACGATTTGATAGCTACATCCCAACGCCCCACCAATATACCGGTAATATGGCCTTGATCGCAAACCCCCCGTCGGGCAGGACAACCTCTCTCAATGGGGAGGGTGGAGAAGTAAATCCTCCTTGATTCTCCCCTTCAGGGCCTTGAAATCTCACTAAAATCAAATAGGGGAGGATATTTGGGCCCTTGGAAACCCTCCTGGGAAGCTTGGATATTCAGCCCGAGCAGCTTTAATCCCGATTCTTCCGCTGGATTCGAAGGCTTGGTCCGCTAAATTCGAAGGCTTAGGAGAAGCTCCCTGACCAATTTCGCAGTCGCAATCGCGCTAATGCCGCTTCTATCAATATTAGGCGCAAGCTCCACAACATCAACACCAATTATCGGCGCCCCCGCCTGGCGCATCGCCTTTATGCACGCAATCAAATTCACAAAAGTTGAGCCACCCGGCTCTGGCGTTCCCGTCCCGGGGCACTCCGATGGGTCGAGAACATCCACATCCACCGTCAAATACACGGGCCGCCCCTGATGCTGTACCAGCCCGGCCATCATATTTTCAGGGATCATCGGCCACACCGTCATGTGTTTCGTCATCCAATCCCATTCCTCACGGGTGCCCGAGCGTATTCCATATTGGACAATCCGGTCCTCGCCTAGCGCCTCGACGACACGCCGCATAACCGTTGCGTGGGAAAGCACCGCCCCTTCAAAATCCCCACGCAAGTCGGCATGCGCATCCCATTGAAAAACAACAAGATCCGGATGATGCTCCAGCGCCGCCACAATAAGCGGCAAGCTCACCAGATGCTCTCCCCCCAGCGCAAAAGGCACCTTGCCCGCCGAGAGAACCTCCCTCGCCCGGTTGCTAATAATCTCAAGGTTTGCCTCCAGCCTCTCCTCTTCCAGGACAAGATCCCCCATGTCGCAAAAAGCAACACCGCCAAGATCCTTTTCAAACTCAGGGCTGTAGGTTTCAAGAACCTCTGAATAATCTCGGATGGCAGCGGGCCCATTCCTGGCACCAGCCCTGAACGACACCGTCTCATCGAAGGGACACCCAAATAGCGCAATGAGCGCCTCCTCATACGATCTCTTTTCCGCGCCAAGAAAGTACTCTCTCCTCGGCGGCGTCTCAGTGTTATCTGTGCTCACGCAAGAAGCTCCTGAACATATTGAGGTAGGGCAAACGCCGCTTGATGAAGTTCACTCGTATAATAGCGGGTCTCCACCCCTTTCGGCAGGGGGCGCGGCTCCACCCTCTCGGGCCGCTTTCCGCTTTTAGAGGCGATGGCAAAACACCACACCCCACCCGGATAGGTCGGAACGTGGGCCCAGTAGTGTGCCGCATCCGGAAACACCTTCCGAATCGTCCGGGCCACCCGGCGCATTCCCCGTGCCTCAAACAACGGTCCTTGGGACTGGCAGCAATACAGTCCACCTAGGCGCAAAGCCTCCTTCGCCGCCCGAAAAAACGGCACCCTCGTCAATGGCGAGGCCATGTTCACCGGGTCGGTCGAATCTACAATAATAACGTCGAACGCCTTCTTATGATTCCGAACAAACTTCACCCCGTCCTCGATGCGCACCTCAACACGCGGATCGCCAAGTTTCCCTGATATTTTCGGAAGATACTCCCGGCAAAGATCCACCACCATCCCGTCAATCTCAACCAGCGTAACTTGCTCAACCTCCGGATGGCGAAGCACCTCGCGCACGCAGCCGCCATCGCCACCCCCTACGATAAGCACCCGTTTCGGATTTGGATGTGTACACAGCGGCGTGTGGACTATCATCTCATGGTAAACGAACTCGTCCCGTTCGGTCGTTTGAATCGCCCCGTCCAAAACGAGCATTCGACCATAATCCTCTGTGTCGAAAATCTGGATATCCTGAAAATCGCTCTTTCCTGAGAAAAGAGATCTCTTGACCCTGAGGGTGAGGCCGCAGCCGGGGGACTGATACTCGGTGAACCACATCTCCCCGCTCGTTGGAGCCTCCGGCTGGGAAAAAGGGCGTTTGTTTAATTCCATAGAACCACGGCGGCAAAAGCCGCCCCCGTATTTTCAACCGTGTGCTCGGCGGCGGCGATCTCGACCCGTTTAATCGTCTGGCCCCGGAAGTGCATGCCCTCCTCGGCCATTCGACAAACTTTCTCCTCGACCACATCCTTCGGCGCCGCCTCGTGATACTCCATAATCAGGCCGCAGTGATCCTCATCTGTCGGATACGCGATTGCCACTGCCGCCGTGATCACCTCGCCCGGCCGGGTAGAATCGATGGTCGAATACGCTACCGGAACCAGCGCTCCTTGAGGCAGCTTGACGGGTGCTATTCGCTCACATTTCGGGGGAAGAATGCTGCTCATCCGAACCAGATTCGTATTGCCGACCCCGGCGTTCAGCAGCGCCGAGTCAAAAGCATTCAACGTCGTGAAACCCTCGGCGCAACCGCGAACCAGATAGTATTTAGATGGAACAGTGTAAATCATGCTCTTTGCTCTCCGCTTTCGGGGCCGGCCAAAACGCCCCTCCCATCGCCGCCCGCCGAAAAAATGCCACGCCCCACCTCTCGGGATGTCACGCGCTCTGCGCCAAATTTTTCCTTGAGGTGGCGAATCGCCGCCCCGGCATCGACCTCGCCGCAGGTGAAATAGTCCACTGCGGCAAATCCGTACTCGGGCCAGGTGTGAACGGCGAGATGGCTTTCCGCCACAACCACTACCCCGCTCACCCCGTGGGGACTGAACATGTGGAACACACTCTGAACGATAGTGGCACCACTGACCTCCGCCGCCTTCCTCATTACCAGCTCGATTGCCTCGGGATCATTAAGCAATTCGGGAGCGCAATCATAGAATTCAGAAAGAATATGTCTGCCCAATGAATTCAAAATATTTCCGCCTCCTTGTTTTCGAAGTCCCATGCCCCGGCATCATCCACCTACTCCCGCCCTAAAAACTTGGCGGGGACGAAACCCATAGAACCTTCGCAGGCTTCGCGAAGGGGTTTGAAAGTTTGTGCGCCCGGTCGGAGACAAAATAAAAACTCTGCCCACGGCTGGCGGTCTGCTCACGCTCGCCCCAGGTCACCGCCACCTTTCCTGACAGGACATAGCCGTACTCCTCGCCCATGTGAGATTGCTCGGCTATCTCCTGGCCTGGGTCAAGCGTGACGAGTGCCGGCTCCAGGTTGCAATTGGCGCCCCCCGGAACCAGAAGGCGGAACCCGGCCACCTCGGGATGGGTGTCCGAGTTGATGACATCGCCCTCCCCGAACACGAAATCCTCTTCATCCTGACCCTTGAAAAACGAGACAATGTCAGTGTCCAGCGCACGAAGAATCCCCACCAGGCTCTCAAGAGAGGGTGAACTTAGATCTCGCTCAAGCTGACTAATGAACCCCTTAGTGAGATTCGAGCGGTCGGCAAGCTCCTCCTGGGTGAGCCCATAGGACATCCTCAGATCGTGAATGCGCTCGCCGACCTGCCATATTTCGCCGCCATGGTTTCCGTGCGCCGTTCCATTTTCCCTGGCGGGAGAGACGCCGTTTTTCTTTTCGCTCATTAGCTGTCCCTCCCGGTTAGCCCAGTTGGCAGAACGCCCGTTTATCTCCGGCGCGAATCACCCCGGCGGATCGCCCCGGCAAGGGTAAAAGAGTTTAGTTAACCACTCATCCAAATAGCGCTTTATTAAACTTCAGAGGCGATCTTTTACCCTCAATCCGGCCTCAAGTCAACAAAAAATTCGGGGAGATCCCCTTGTTTTCCGGGAGAATCGGCCGGTTTTGAAAATGGGGTAATATCAGACACTTAGCGCCGCCGCCGTGCGAGGCCCCGAGCGGGCCACCGGAGGGGGATGCGGGGGCGTCCCTTTTTTGGTAGCTTTCCTCTTCGCGAGAGGGGAGTCCGCGAACCCGAGGCCCGGCATACCTGAGCCCGGCAAGGGTCCAGCTACGGAGGTTTTTGAATGGCTACAGAAATCGAAGTCTATACCACCGAGCCATGCACCTTCTGCATGGCGGCAAAGATGCTGCTCAAAAAGCGGGGGCTCGAATACACCGAACACCTCGTATTCGGCCACACCCCCGAGTGGGACGCCATGATGGAACTTACGGGCGGCAAATCCGCCCCCCAGATCCTCATCAACGGCGAGGCCATCGGCGGCTTTCCCCAGCTTCAGAACCTCGACAAGCAGGGCCGCCTCAATGAGCTCGCCGCCGAGGCGTAATCGCCAGACCACCAGAATCAACACAAAAAAACCTCCCCAGAGCGGGAGGTTTTTTTGTGATTCCATTTCGGACTAGATCGGCTAAGAGCCGATGAGGTCCAGAATCCAATTCGCGTAATCCAAAAGCATTTGCGATACCGGATACCCGCTCTTGCCGATGCCCCAGAATACCACCCAGAACCCCGCTATCACCATCGCCACCGAGGCAATTCCCCAGAAGGCGAAATAAACCGCGGGAAGAAGATACCTGGACTCGGTGCCGTTTATCTTCTCTGTCAGAGTGCCTCTAAACCCCCAGCCCAGCGAGGGGACAACGCCGAAAAGCACGACGGCGAAATGCGCCGCCGTGGGTACAAGTGTGCTCAAAAGCATGAACGAGACCCAGAATCCCTGGCCCCAGGGGTCAGTGGCGGCGACAATCAGAAAATCTTGGAGGTTAAAATCCCACTCCGCAAAGTAGACAAGAGTCTCTATTCCGAGAATCAAAACGGCGGCGAGGGTGAAGAGAAAAAACACGGCGGCGGCCACATCGAGCAAAGCAAGACCGAGCGCCCTCAAGCCGGACCTTCGCTTGAGAATATCCTCCCCGAGACAGCGGCTGACGCTGAGCGAGAACCAGTCCCACGCCCCGTTCAGAAAAGGAAGTACAACTAAAAATAAAACGACCGTGATGGAATAATCATCCATTATGCCCGTTTTAAAATAAGAGGCTGAGGCTGAGGCTACGGCTACGGCTACGGCTAAGGCTCCGGCTACGGCTCCGCCGCTGGCTACAGCTCTGTCTAAGGCTCCGGCTCTGGCTACGGCTACCTCTACGACTATGGCTATGGCTAAGAGATAAAATCTAGACCCCATCATCGGCCCCCACAATTTCAGACCGAATCTTTTCCCCACTTTTTCTGTTCCAGAAATCCCTCTTGTGATAATAAAGTACACCACAAACGGAAGCGCCAGTATGATCACCCCGCGAAGCCAGTTCGGCAGCCAGCCAGCGGTGCGGAATCGGAAAACATCGACACTCTCCCCAGCGCGCCGGGCGCACCCATCATCCAGCCAATGACGAATGATGCGTAGGCATAACCAAGAGAAATGGCCTCGCACACGAAAAAACCCCGCCACTCGAAACGAAAGGGGCGTAGCGACATCTGGGGGCCGAAAAAATCATCCATCCAGCCAAGACAGGATTCGAGCAACTGGAAATAAACGGGATGATTCAGGCGGCGGATGTAATCCTCTCGGGATTCGGGTTGCTCCATCGCCCTTCGGTGGTGTGAAAATATGAACCCGCCGATTGTCAAAAGGACACCGATGACACCGAAGAAAATCGCCACAATGATGCCAACTAAGGCCAGGTCCATCCCGCTCTCCCTGAAAATTGGAAAATACATTCTAGCCCACCCGACCGGAACTGTATAACGCGATAGCTCCGACGGCGGTGTGGATTCACGGTGCTGGTGATACCCCTTCCCCGCTTCACGCCGGGGCCGATAGGGGCTAATCTAGGGCATCCAGTCAGCAACCAGGGAGGGCGCGGGAATGCCCCTGATGAGTCCGGACGACTACAAGGCAAGCCTGCAGGACGGGCGGCGGGTGTTTTACCGGGGGGAGGCGGTTGAGGATGTCGCGGCGCATCCGGTGATTGGCGTCGCGGTGGATCACGCCGCCATCGACTACGAGATGGCCCACGAGGGGGATGACAGGAAGCTAGCGGTGGTGGAGGGCCCAAACGGCCCCTACTCGCGCTACTACCACATTCCAGGGAACGCAGGAAACCTGCTCAAGCGGAGCGCCCTCATCGAGCGGGCAACGGCGCTGGGCGGGACGCTGGTGGTCCTCATTAAAGAAATTGGCACGGACGCGCTGTTCGCGCTTCATCTGATCGCCGAGCACATGGACCGCGAGATGGGGACCGAGTATCTACCCCGCGTCAAGAAATTCTACGAGCATTGCCGCGACAACGACCTTGCCATCGCCGTCGCCCAGACGGATGTGAAGGGCGACAGAGCAAAGGGCCCCGGCGAGCAGAACCACCCCGATTATTACGTCCGCGTCGTCTCCGAGGACGCAGAGGGCATCACCCTGCGCGGTGCGAAAATTCACACTTCTGTTTCGACGAACGCACACGAGATTATTGTTTTGCCGACGCGGGCAATGGGCGAGGGCGACGAAGCTTATGCAGTGGCCTGCGCGGTGCCTGCAAATGCGCCGGGGCTCACCATGATCGCCTCAGGCTACGGGCGGGGCGGCAACGAATTCGAGTACCCCATCGCCTCAAAACACAAGATGATGGAAACGCTCACAATCTTCGAGGACGTAAAAGTGCCCTGGGATCGGGTGTTCCTGAACGGCGAGGTGGGAATGGCCGGGGCGCTTGCGAAAACTTTCGTTGAGTATCACCGCTTCACGGCTATCAGCTACAAGCTCCCGCTGGTAGATTTGTTCGTCGGGGCCTCCTACCTGATGGCCGAGTACAATGGCGTCCTTCGCGCGGGCCATGTCCGCGACAAGCTCGCCCGGCTTATCAGCTACGCGCAAATCCTGCGGGGAATGACCCGCGAGGCGGCAAGAGAGTGTCGCACCGTGGACGGCATCGCCGTGCCCGATGTCGAGACGGTGAACATCGCCAAACTCCACTTTGCCACCGGGTACCACCAGGCCCTCGCCTGGGTGCAAGACATCGCGGGCGGGCTTTTGGTTACCGGGCCCACCGAGGAGGACATGAACGACCCACGCCTGGGCGAGCTGGTCGAAAAATACCTGGGCGGGGCGGGCGGCGTGTCGGCTGGTGACCGCTTGCGGCTAATGAACCTCATCGCCGAGATAACGGCGACAGATTTTGGCGGCTACCAGGCCGTCCTCGCCATCCACGCCGAGGGCTCAATCGAGGCCGAAAAGATGACCATCTGGCGCGAGCATAAGGTTGCCCCTTCGGTCGAATACGCCAAGTGGCTGGCGAACATCAAGGATTAAGGAGAAACAAATGAGCCTTCCCGAGGCGAAAGCCATCACCGCTATCTGGTCGAACATTCCCAAGGAAAAGGAAGAGGAAATCCGCAAGTGGCACAATCTTGAGCACACGACCGAGCGCCTCGAGGGCCCTGGCTACATCGCCTGCCGCCGCTACAACAGCGAGGGTGGCGAAGGACACCATAAGCGGCTCACCGTATTCGAGGGCGAGGATTTGGCCACCTTCGACAGCCCCTACTACCGCGAATCGCGCAACAACCCCACCCCATGGACCCAAAAATCAATGGGTGTCATCAAGGACGCCCGGCGCGGCGTCTACACGCTAGAGGCCACCTCGGGTGATAGGCCTCGCGTCGAGCCACCCTACATCTACACCTTCCGGTGCGACCCGACCGAGGGAGCCGAGGCGGAAGTCATCTCCTGGTATCGCGAGGAGCACCTCCCTCGTCTGTGCGCGCTTGACTGCGTGGTCCGGGCGCGGCTCTTCCGGCGAGATGCTGTTTCAGACGAGAAAACCGCAGAAACCAAAATGCAGGGCAAACAAGACGGCCAGCAGACCCTCATCGCCATTTATGAAATGTCCACCCTCGAACCCATCGGTTCGGCGGAATGGAAAGAAGCCGCCACAGGCACTTCGCGAAGTGCCGAGACGATTGGCAAACTTGTTGGCCCCATCCGTGAGATGTGGTGGTGGGATTTCATCAAATACGCACCGGGCCGCATTAAATAGAACCTGAACGCTACATATCAAGTGGAGATAAAAATGCCCCAGTTGATCGATCTTTCAATGCCTGTGCACCAGAACATGCAGCATTATCCGGGCACGCTCCAGCCGCTCATCAAAACGGTGGAAACCACTTTCGAGTCGGCCAAACGCGTCGGCACAGACAAGATGGGGTTTCCCGAGCTTTTCCAGCACAGCGTTTGCATCTTCAGCGAACACTGCGGCACCCATATTGATGCCAGAAGCCACGGCGGCCAACTCGACTCGCCCACCGAGAAGATTCCCATCGACAAATGTTACGGCCCCGGTGTACGCCTCGACATGCGTCACAAAAAACCGGGCGAGTTGATTACAGAAGGCGATCTTCAGGCTGCACTCGACAAAGAGAGCTACGAGTTCAAGGGCGGCGAGATCGTCCTGCTATGGACCGGCGCTGCCGACTACAACGAGGAGCCGCGTTATCTAACAGATCATCCCGGCATGGTGGGCGAGAGCGCCGAATGGCTCATCGACAAGGGCATTCAGGTAATGGGCATCGACGCACCGGGCTTCGATTTACCGATTAAAGAAATGCTTGATCGCAAAGACCCCTGGCCCTGCCACCGCCTCTTCCAAAAGCGTGAGTACTGGCACATTGAAAACCTCGCCAATTTAGGCGACATTCCCAAAGCACATGGCTTCACCGTGAGTGTACTGCCGCTCCACTGGATGGGCGCCACTGGCACCCACATCCGCGCCGTCGCCATTATGGAATAATCGGAATCGAAGCATGGCCAACATCAAGCAGACAAGACGAATAATGTGGACCCCTCAAAAAGAGACGCTTCATGTTTTAATTTTCGTTTTAGTGCTCTTTACAGGAAGCGCACTATTGGCGGGATGCGGCCCCGCCCCCAGACCTATTTCGCTAACCCCGGCGAGTACCCCTGCCACCCGCGAGGGTCGAAACGCGCTCTACCGAAAAACTGTTCAGGCTTTTCTCAAGGGAGGTCACCTGCCAATAATCGACATGGATATTTTACTGGCGCCCAAAACTGACCTGGCAGGTCTGATCGAAACCATGGATCTCTCCGGCGTGGCACTAGCTGCCGTCTCGGCCCACGAGAAAGAAACGATCTCGCGAGCGGTGCAAAGATATCCCGCTCGGATAATTCCACTCACAACCTCGCCCAGAGGAATTTCATGGTCTGCGCCCGGGAGTGGTCATCTGGCCTCAACCCGCCAGGAACTCGAAGCTGGCGCGTATGGAATCGGCAGGGTTTTTCTTAACCTCGCCCCGGGAAAAATTCTGGACGGTGAACAAAAAGACCCCCGAGCCAATAAAATCACAAGACAAAAAGCCGCGTTTGAAGCCCTTCTACGTCTTTCCGCGGAAAAAAAAGCGCCGCTCTGGCTCAATATGGAACCCGAGGACAACGGACTCGGCTGGCTTGAACGTCAGTTTCGGGCCTATGTCGGTGCCTCCGTCATATGGAACCGTGCCGGGTATCTCCCCAATTCAGGGAAACTACCCGGCTACGGCCACGGGCTCATTCGCGCTATCACCCTGCGCCGACCGAACCTGTATTTTATACTGACCCAGCGGCCGCCACAGCTTAAAACCATTTTTTCCCAGCCGAGGGAGAATCTTCTGATCGATCCGGGTGAAGGATTTTCGCCCGAATGGCGTTCGCTGCTCGAATCGCGGATCTCTCACTTTCATACGGGCAGTTCGATAAAATATTCGACCCCCGAGATATATTCTGCTCGAATACAAAGCTATCGGCGCCGCATATTAGAACACCTAACACCGCCCACCCGTCAGCGGCTTGCGTTCAAAAACGCCTGGACCCGCCTTACCGGTTCAAACTGGCCCGGCAAGGCGCCAGCCAATTAAACGGGTGGTTGGCAAATGGCTTTTTTTGCTATAATTTTTTCTTACGAATTACTCGAATCGTCGGCCCGACTTATGCCAGAATCCGGAATATGACCGCTACCTATCAGCCACCAATAGCCTTGCAACTAGTTGCCAAAGGCATATTCGTAATCAGCTTTCTAGTGGGGATTTTCATCCTTGTTTATGGATTTTCGATAATCGAGATCGTTGCCGACTCGGGAAAAATAATCATGGGCGCGGCCGGCGCCTTTTCGGCTTTTATCGGAGTGGCCTATTTTCTATGGCCTGCCTATCGGCTTAATTTCGCACTTTTGATCTTCTCTCTTGGCACCGGAGCTTATCTTTTTAATTTTATTTTAGAAATCCGAGAAAGCAGCGACCAAAAACAAGCTTACCGGGAAGTAGGTGTCGCGAGAAACAAACGAAGCGCCAAAAAAAGATTTGACCGCCGCAACAAAATAGAAGTAATTAACGACTTCAAAAGACAAAACATCGACGCCTATCCTTCAGGTGTCGCCTCTCAACTTTTCAACAATTTAGACAATGACTACTTGAACAGTGGGATACATCCATTCGGAAACATTTTTCCGATCGGAGGCATCTCCAATATAAAAACTGTCCTTTGCAACGAAACCGGAGACTGGGCCATTTATCAAAGCGACCGGCATGGGTTCAACAACGACGATACGGTCTATTCGCGCCCCGGTCCCCGCCTAATGATCCTCGGCGATTCCTTTGCGCACGGCTCTTGCGTTCCCGAAGGAAAGGATATCGGAGGCAGGCTGCGGGCCCATGGATACAACGCCATCAATATTGCCGTTCGAGGCAATGGCCCTTTGCTGGAACTGGCCGGCCTCGTGGAATACGGGCGCATATTAAAGCCCAAAATTGTTTTTTGGGTTTATTACGAGGGAAACGACCTAAGAAACCTAAAAGAAGAACTGGGAAGCCAGTATTTAAAAAATTACCTAAGTAAAAAATTCTATCAAGGACTGACGAAGCGGCAAGATGAAATTGATTCATTCTGGAAACGTTTCATCAACATCAAAAAAGAACTAATCGAGATAAATGCCTCGAAAGACTCCCCAAAAAAGACCGCCCAGATAGACTCCCGAAAAAAGATAGACGAGATAGCTCGGCGTTTTTCATTCCGAAAATTCTCGCGCGGCGGGGGAGATACCCCGCGCCAGTATGATACCCCTACAAAACAAACATCCGAAAAAAAAGAAAAATATGACTTCAGATCAACCGTAACAAACATTCGCAACTTTATCGTCCTATCAAAGTTAAGGACATTACTCGGCTCCACCGGCATCCGCCTGAAAAAAAATCAAAACAGAGTACTCCTCGAAAAATTAAGAACTATTTTCAAAAGGGCCAAAGAAGAAACGGCCGCCTGGGGCGGGAAAATCCATGTGGTCTATCTTCCGGTACAGGTGCTGGGTTCCAGATATTTTTCAATCAAATCGGAAGAGCGGGTCGACCGGACGGAAATAATAAAAATTCTCCGGGAACTGAATATTCCGCTGACTAATTTCGAAAGAGCTCTTGAAGAGAAAAAATACGACCCAAAATTTTTCCCTTCCCGCGGGCATTACACGACAGCGGGTTATCAGTTGTTGGCGGACTATATTGTGAGAGAGGCACTAAGCAAGGAAGCCGGTGTGAAATCGGGCGGATAAATGGCCCGAGATCAGGCGCTAAGACTAAAAATTTATCTCCCACGAAAGGAGTTCGAATCATGTTCAGCATCCGACACCCCGTCCGCACCTGGTTCGGCGCAGGAACCGTAGAGAAAGTATCAGAGGAAGCCACATTCGCCAGCGCAAAAAAGGCCCTGGTTTTCACGGACAAGGGCGTCATGAGCGCAGGAATCGCCTCCCGGGCAATTGACCCGCTCAAGGCCTCCGGCGTCGATGTCACCGTCTACGATGAATGTGCGCCGGAGCCTGCCATTGGCGATCTGGAATCCGCATATGAGCACTATCGAGACGAGGCTTTCGATTTCATCGTCGGCATCGGCGGGGGAAGCTCCATGGACCTCGCAAAATCCATGTCCGTTCTATTCACGAATCCTGGAGAACCACGGGACTACCTCGGAACTGAGCTTGTTCCCAATGCAGGCCTTGCCTGTGTTCTCATTCCAACAACAAGCGGCACAGGTGCCGAGGCGACGCCTAACGCCATTTTTTCCGTCCCTGAAAAAGGGGTAAAACTCGCAATCGTCAGCACACGAATAGTTCCTAGTGCGGCGATAATCGACCCGGAGCTTACTTTGACATTGCCGCATAAAGTAACCGCGGCCTCAGGCGTTGACGCTTTCACTCATTGTGTCGAATCATTTGTTAATCCGAACTCATCGGCCCTGAGCGAGCTATACAGCGTACAGGGCATGGAACTCATCGCCGGCTCCCTCCGGCGTGTATGCGAGGAGGGTAGCGATCTCGCCGCTCGGAGCGATATGGCCCTCGGCTCCCACTACGGGGGCGTCTGCCTGACGAGCGCAGGGGCCGGGGCGATTCACGCCTTGGCGTATCCCCTCGGCTCGCGCTTTCATATTCCACACGGGGTGAGTAATTCGCTCATGTTCTCCCACGTAATGAAAGTGAACTATCCGGCAAACCCAGAAAAATTCGCCCGAATTGCGGCAATTCTGGGCGAGGATATCGCCAGCTTGTCAATTGAGGAGGCCGCAGAGCGCTCGGTCGGCGCCGTGGAGCGCCTATGCAAAGACTGTGGTGTGCCCACTCAACTCAGTGAGGTCGATGTACCCGCCCATGTCATTCCCGAGCTGGCGGAGGCCGCTTTTGAGACACAACAGCGACTCCTCGGGTTCAATCCGAAAAAGCTGACTCTCGAGGACATCGAGAAAATTTACAGGGCTGCCGCGTAGCCATGAATAAAAATATAGACGCACTACCACTTCTTTCAAAAATCATTGATATCAAGCCCGGCGAAATGACCGCTGTCATGGGCGCCGGCGGCAAGGCAACGATCACGAAGCGACTCGTAATCGAATTCGTAGAGGCCGGAAAGCCCGTGCTCGTTACGGGCACGACCAACCTTCAATCGCTCCAGGATTGGAGTGGTCCTTCCTTACTCCTCAGCGAGGCCGAAAGAGAAAAGGCCGATGCGGCAGCCCAGGAATGGGCCGCGCGAGGCGCGGTTGTCTGGGTAGAAAAAAAGCTGCCCAAAGATATGTTTCTTGGCATTCCGCTTGAGCAGGTGGAGGCGCTTCATGCCATGGGCAGCGGAAACGTGCTCATCGTGAAGACCGACGGTGCGCGAAAGAGACTCATTAAGGCCCCCTCAGAAACAGAGCCTGTCATTCCGGGTGGCGTATCGCACTGCATTCTTGTACAGGGACTAAAGGCCATCGGTATGAGCGCGAACCCGGATATCGTTTTTCGCTTTGAGACCTCCTGCCGAATCGGCGGCTTTGCGCAAGGCGACACGCTTGAGCCTCGCCACCTGGCCGCACTGGCCTCACATCCCGAGAGCTATCCAGCGCGTCTCCCTGCCAGCGCTAAGAAAATTCTCTACCTAAGCCACTGTCTATCTCAGGAGCGCCTTCGTCTTGCCGAGGAAGTATGGGAATCAGTGCCCGAGGGCATCTTCGATATGTGCGTGACGGGAGATTCGGTGGAAGGCCGATTTTATCTTATCGGAGAGAAAAAATGATCGGTGCAAAAAAACTGCGCGAAAAAATTGAGCCGCGCCAGAGCGAGATAATCGAGAATCTCAGGCAAGTTGTCTCAATCGATTCACCCACCTTTCCGGGGCAGGGAACAACTAAAGTCGCCTCATACTTCGAGGCGCGCTACCGGAATATGGGCGGCGATGTGGATCGCATACCTGGCACGCACGGTACGGGCGACCACCTGACAGTTCGCTTCCGGGGAAAACGCCCAGACAAACCCAAGCTTTTTCTCATCGGACACTGCGATACGGTATTCCCAGAGGGCGAGGCCGCCAAACGCCCTTTTAAAATTACCGGAGACCGCGCGATGGGCCCTGGCATCATCGACATGAAAGGCGGGCTGGTTACATGCCTCCACGCGATGGAAACCTTACTCGCAGAGGGCTTCGATGATTTCGGCACCATCACCATTCTCTACGACACGGACGAGGAGCGAGGAAACCCCTCCTCAAAGGGTCTGATTGAGGAGATGGGCGAATTTGCGGCGGCGGCCCTGATACTAGAGCCTGCCCGAGCAGATGGCTCGGTCGTCAGCGCCAGAATGGGAAGCGCCATCGGCACGCTTTCTATAGAAGGAATCGCCGCACACGCCGGTGTTGACCCCGAAAAAGGGCGCAGCGCGGTCGAGGAAGTGGCCCGGCAAATTGTCCAAGCCTACGGTCTTGTTCGCCCCGGCGGAACACTCAACGTCACCGGCCTGAGCGGCGGGGAGCGCCCGCACATCGTGGCCGATAAGGCGGACTGCACCATTGAAATCAGGGCCTGGCAACAGGAAACGCTCGACGCCATGCGAAATGAATTGGCCAAGAATATTCAAACTCCCAACGTCGAGGGAACGCGCCTCATCTTCACCGAGGGAGGCGGGCGGCCAGCCATGGAGACCGGCGAGGAGACGGGAACGCTTCTCCAACTCGCCGAGAAAATTGCCTCCGATGCCGGCGTTTCATTTTCTCACACCCAAACAGGGGGAGGCTCAGACGGTAACTACCTCGCACCCATGCGTGTGCCCGTCCTCGATGGCCTGGGGCCTGTGGGAGGCGGACTCCATACAGTAGAGGAATACATCGAGCTATCCTCTCTCGTGCCGCGTACAGCGATGCTGGCCGGTATTATCGAGCGATTCTCAAGCGGCATCCACCCAGACTCTCCCGACAAGACTGAAAAACAGATGTTTCTTTAGGCCTTTCAGGCAAAAAAAATCCCCTCTCGCAGAGAGGGGTGAACTCACTAAAAAACCAATTCGTCAGGTAATCAAATTAACGTTCGCCCCCCGGCCGCCCTCGCGAAGAAAATTCGTCTTCAGGCTTTTCTGCTGGAGATTTTGGGTTAATCGAGCCGGTTTCGTAGGAAACGTATCCTTGCCCCCAACACTCGCAGCAATGACTTTCGAGGACACAGGAAAAGCAGCGGTCGTTTCCGGGCCCTTGGGCCCTGCAGGCAACGGCTTGCCACCCTGCGCCGCCACTTGAATAGAATCAACCATTAGCCATTTCCTTTTCCCTAATTATCAAGCAACAACATTCACAACATCGCCTCTAACTTCCGGCACATCAGAAGAATCCGTACTTGTATTATCAGCGGATGTTTCAGGCGCATTGGGAACCGCCACCTCGGGGATACTCGCTTGCGGCGCAGGACCTGTGCCACCTACAGCTTGCGGAGCCTGGCTTTCACTCGTCTGAAGCGTTGGTGTCGGGTTGGGTGCCTCTGCGACAGGCGCTGCCTGGCTCGATGTCTCTGTCGCGGCAGTATTCGTCTGCTGCCCAGCACTTCCACCAACAGCAACCGGGGCGACTTCAGGAGCCTCCGTTCGAGGGGAAACAGCGGCAACTTCTTGCCCACTATCAGGCGCCCCCTGGGGAGCATTTCCCACACCCGCCGGGCTTTGTGTTTGCTCCGGCTGAACTGGCGGAGGGGCCGGGCGTGACTGGGCCTGTGCCTGGATTGCCTGGCCTGTAAGCTCGCGCAATTGCGACGAAGTATTCGCACCCTGCGCCGCGTTCTGGACAGACACAGAGGAAGACTCAAGATTCCGGCGTCGCTCGCGTGCCTTACTAATTTGCTCTCCGGTATCGGGCCCCTTAATTGCCGGATCCGTTTCGGGCGCCTCAGAACTGCTTGGCGCAACCGCCGTAGCCGGAGGGCCACTCACCGAGCGCACCAGCGTACTCTGGCTATCTCGCTTGGCCACAAGCTCGTTTAAATTACGGCCACCCAATTGCGGTGTACTACCTACGTTATCAACCATGGCCTTGCCCCATTGAAAATTTAGATTAATGTTTCTCTAAACGTACATTTGTACTAAAAATTACTCAACCATTGAAAAAGTTTCTTTACATCAACCCCTAAAGTTTCCCAGAAAACAGCCGATAAGATCAACAGGTAATTAGAATCTCCCGTTTGGACCATCTCAAAAAAAATATTGAGATTAATCCCGATAAGTGAGAGAAAAACTGAAAACCCTCACAAAATCAGCAGCGATCCCCCCTTTTACAACCCTTTTTTAGCCCAGGAAGTTAACGTTACTACCCCTTGAACCACCTAGACTCTTCAGACCCACCGTGATCAAATTCGACTGAACCCGAAGAGACAGCCCCCCTCCCGACACCAACGAACTAGCCAAATTCTGGTCAACGATCTGCGAGCCAAGCTTGGCGGCAAGATTTATCCCACCTTTCTGAATATTGCTCGCAATGGCGTCCTGCGCAAGAAATGCATCGGCTGTATTCTGACTCGAGACATTCGCCAACAGCGCCCCAGAGGCGTTGGAAAGCCCGTCGCTAGAGCCTATACCTCCTAGCAAAGAGCTTTTAACAGATCCTCGGATGCTCAGCAGTTGTGCCTTAAATATCGCCGATTCGGTAAATCGTATCTCACCGCTCATATTCTCAGTTTCCTACATTTGTTCATTTTAAATATTCCCCCATATCTTTTAACGTCGATTTAAGGGAAAACTTTAGGGGAAAAAGTGATTTTTTTGAAAAAAAATCTTATTTTCCGTATAAGTTAAATATTAACAATAACTTATCTGTCATTAAGATCGAAAGAAAATTCGCCCGCTTTTTACCTGAAAAATACAATTTCAAGAAAAAAAATGGCCCCCGCCGGAGGAGACGCCGACGAGGGCCGAGGTGCGGAAGATAGGAGTCCAAGGACTCCCCACGAAAAATATAATTCAGACAGTTTAGTCCGTCAACTATTTTAGCCGAATAATCACGCGATCTTCCCCAGACAACAGCACCGTCAGAGAGATCACAAATAACCCCCATTTTATCAATACTTTAACTTTTAGGGTCCTCTTCAGGTTTTCCGAAATGATCCCATGATTTAACCTCAAGGGGCTCCGTGCCACTTCTTTTTTTAATCAAAATCCCCTCTGAGGGCAGCAATATCTCTCCAATCGGGGTAAGAGAGCCGCCGCCAACGGATCTTACAGCTTCTTGAAGCGCGGGCACCTCTGAGACCGGGGCCGTTAACAAAAGCTGATAATCCTCGCCCCCATAGAGAGCCCACTCTTTTGGGTCCACCTGAACAATTGACGCCAAATCGAGGGCCGCTGTCGAAATAGGCAGTTCATGCTCCCAAATCACCGCCCCCACTTCACTTGCTTTGCAAATATGCTCGACATCGCCTGCCAGCGCATCACTGATATCCATCATCGCGGTTGCCTTGCAAAGCGCCGAAATGGCCTGCGCCTCTCTCACCCGAGGTTGTGGTCGCTGATGTGCGAAGGTGAGCATCGTTCTCGATTCATAGCCGATCTTCAACTCCGGGTGGTTCAAGATATAAAAACCTGCGGCGGCGTCTCCCAGGTTACCTGTCACCAGAATTAGATCGCCCGGCCGCGCTCCGCTACGGAGAAGAAGATTCTCGCGCGCCACCTCTCCCGTAATAAACACGTCGATGAAAAACGGCCCTTCAGTGCGCGTTACGTTTCCGCCAACAACGGCGAGGCCCCACTGCTCGGCCTTGGCATTAATTCCCTCATAAACCTCGTCAAGAAATTCGAGCGACGTGTCATCTGTCACCCCAAGAGAAATCAGCGCATAAAGCGGACGGGCGCCCATCGAGGCAACATCGCTTATATTCACAGCAAGTCCCTTGTGGCCAACACTGAAGCCTGAAGCGCCCGTCTTCGGAAAATGGGTGCCTTGCACCTGCGCATCGCACGAAACTACCCAACATTTCCCATCGCCAGCATCGAGCACGGCGGCATCATCACCGATACCAACGATGACATTCGGGCCCTCGAGTGACTTGGTCAGCTTCGAGCGCAGGCGCTCGATCAGAGCAAATTCGCCATAACCTCCCGCCGTTTCTTGCACTTTTGCATTCACCCTTTGGCCTCCTCGATACGGCGCCTCAACTCCCGCGCTGCCGCCTCTGGATCGGACGCTCCCATCACCGCCCCAATAACCGCCACCCCTTGCGCCCCGGCAGCTATGACGGGCGCAAGATTTTCAGCATTCACCCCACCGATGGCCACCGCCGGAATACCACCCGCATAGGGAAGAATTTTGCCCATCCCGGCAGGGCCGATGGGTGGCCGCGCATTATCCTTGCTGCCCGTCGGATAGATTGGCCCCACCCCGAAATAATCTGCTCCATCAGCCTCTGCTTTTGCGGCCCACTCTATTCTCCCCGCAGTCACGCCATAGAACAGGCTACCTCCCAACGCCTTCGCGCGGGGAAGGGGTAAATCCGTCTGGCCAAGATGCACCCCCGCAGCTCCAGAGGCGAGAGCAATATCGATGCGATCATTCACTGTGAATGAACATCCGGTTCCATCGAGCGCGGCGCATAGCTCGTCTGCCTCGCGCAGCAACTCGGCACTCTCCATTTCCTTTTCGCGGTACTGAATCATCGTCGCGCCGCCAGCCGCCGCAGCACGGACGGCATCGGCCATCGGCATGTTCGAGGAGTGAGCCAGAATTTTTTTGTCCGTTATGACGATGAGCGTTGGGTCGAGGGGCATGATTTCTCCCATTGATTCTTCTTGTTGAGGGACGGCAGCCTACCTATAATACCCTTAATCTATGCGCTTGAGTTAAACGCGCCAGGGCCGGTGAAACGCATCTTCGAGGTTTCCAGTTGATCAGTGAAGACAACGATACCGCACAATCGGAATCAGTTCACACCTTTATCTGGGAATGGCGCTTTGGAGTCTCCCCCGAGCAGCTCTGGCCACACGTCTGTGACACCGACAAAGTGAACCGACTCGCAGGCCTCCCTTCAGTCACCTACAGGACCGTCCCGATTGAGGGCGGCGGCTCGCGAACCTACGCAGAAATCCGCCTGCTAGGCCTCATTCCGCTCCGCTACCGGGAACACCCATTCGAGTGGGTGGAAAACCACCGCCTTTCCGTGAGGCGCGATTTCGAGTCAGGGCCGCTCCACAGTTACACCAGCCGCGTCGAGCTTTTTCCCGAAACCAAGGGAACCCACCTAGTCCAGACCTTGTCTCTAAGGCCCCGGTGGCCGCTGATAGCGCCTCTTCTGAAAATGGTGGCAAGCCGGGCGAAAGTCTCCTTCGGCAAGGTATACGAGGGATTTGTAGCTGAAATACTTGACCGCGCGGACCACGCCTCCCCCGGTCGCTGGCGCTCCTCAGTGGAAAGAGAGGCTGCCCGCCTGCTCGGCAAAATCTCTCCTCCACCCGACCAGGATCTTCTCGATAAACTGGCTCGCCATATATCCACGACAGAAGGCCGGGACCTACGCTATATGCGCCCCTACGCACTGGCTCGGGAGTTTGGCTACCCTAAAGATGAGGTTCTCTCAGTGTTCCTCTCCTCGGTTCAGGCGGGCGTCCTCAACCTGACCTGGAACCTCATGTGTCCACACTGCCGAGATGCAAAGGCGCAATACACCTCGCTCGGCGAAGTCACCTCAGGGGCCTATTGTGAGGCATGCAACATCGACTACGAGGTGGAGTTTGACCGCTCGCTCGAAGTGACCTTTTCTCCCTCGCCTGGCCTTCGACAAATCCGAGAGGAAATATACTGCGTCGGGGGACCCGGCAACACGCCCCATGTGGCTGAGCAGTTCACGCTAGAGCCGGGCGGCTCGCGCCGGGCCAAACACCACCTTCCCCCCGGCGCCTATCGCATCCGGTGCGAGAAAAGCAAAACCTATGTTTCCATTCGAATGACAGATGACACTCGCCAAAACGAAGCGCAAGAAACGAAAATCAGAATCACCGAAGAGGGCCTCGACCCGTTTTTCATTCAAGAGCCTGCCGATATCCTCTGTTTGAATTACACAAACACGGCCGCCGAGGAAACGCTTATTGTACTGGAGCGGGTAGCCTGGGCCGACGATGCCGCAACGGCAATAGACATCGCCTTTTTTCCGCAGTTCAGGCGCATCTTCGGGCCGGACGCCATTCGGCCCGGCGAGAACATCGCCATCCAGAACGTCGCGCTCATGTTCACCGATCTCAAAGGCTCGACCCAAATGTATGAAGATATCGGGGATGCCGTCGCCTACGGGGTCGTGCGAGGACACTTCGACATCCTGAGCGCAGAAATACTTGCCCGCGACGGCCACCTCGTCAAAACAATCGGCGATGCCATAATGGCCGCTTTTAAATCCTCTGAGAAAGCACTAGAGGCCGCCTTCGCCATCCAACAAAAAATTGGCAAGCGAAACGCCGAAGGAGCAGACAACCCGGTAATTATCAAGTTGGGAGTCCACACAGGTCATGCCATCGCGGTCAACCTGAATGGGCAGACAGATTTTTTCGGAACAACGGTCAACATCGCCGCCCGCATCCAAGGCCAAAGCTTGGGCGGTGATATCGTGATCACCGATTCGCTCAGACAGGAGCCAGCCGTTGATGATTTTTTATCGCAGATAAACTTTCGCGAGGAAATTTTCGACGGAGAACTCAAGGGGATTGATGAAAGTCTACAGCTTCATCGGCTATGGCCCGGCGGGGCTAGAGGTCTCTCAGCGTAGGCTGGCAGTTTTCTTTCCCGGGGGCCACTGAGAGGAGGTCGTACGTTTTTCGAGAAGCTTTTCAATTAGTGCGGTCGCCTTTTTCCCCTTCCAGCTCACGCGGCCCACAGTCCAGGCGGCAAGATTTAAATCTCGATCAAGAACGTAGATTGTCGGGACATTTCGAATGTTATAACGAAGCCTCGATGCGAACTTTTGGTCGTGGAGAACAGGATAAGTCAGCTTTTTAGAGGCGCTCCAAGCCTTAACAAGAGAAACCGGAGCACGGTCGATTGATACGGCAACCACTGTGAGCCCGCGCTCTTTGTATTTTTCATAGAGTCGAACGAGTGCGGGCATTTCCTCATTACATAAAGGACACCAGGTGGCGAAAAAAACGAGGAAAACCACCTTTCCCCGAAATTCGGTCAAGGTACGTTTTTTGCCATCAAGGGCCGGGTAGGAAAAATCCTTGGGTGGCGTCGAGCCCTCGGGAGCAAGAAGAAGCTTGTTGAACACTGGGGCCGCCGTTGCGGTCTGCTCTATCGCCATCGCAAAAAAGGCAATCAGAAAAAGGAGTGCCGCAATACGGAATACTTTCGTGTGCATATTGTTTTTCCACTATAGAGTGATTTTCGGCCCAAATGGACGATACATCTCCCCTCTGGAAAGAATAACATCATCCGAGGGAAATTATTCACGGTGGGCTACCCCCTAGAAAAAGAGGGAATTATCGAATGCGTAATTTAGCCGTTATTTTCGCCATGTTCTTTTCAATTACCCTGCTCACGACCAGCCCTGCCCACACCGGTGAAATGCCTCGCTTCAAGACCAAGGCGCCATTTCTTCAAACAGAAAAAGACCTAACCGCCGCCATCAGGAAAAACAAGATGGGACTCGTCAGCAAAGCGAGTGCTACGCATGGTGCAGCGGCAATAGGCGTTAAAATTAAGGGCAACCGGGTTTTTGGTGTATATCATCCACGCTTTGCCGTTCGAATGCTCCAGGCGAGCATACCGGCGGGAATCGAGGCGCCGATTCGAATCTATCTTTACGAAAATACCGATGGCACGGCGACAATTACCTACAAAAAACCGAGCGATGTTTTCCGTCCCTACGGAAGCGCCGACCTCGATAAAATGGCCGCCGAGCTTGACGTGATCTTCGCGAAAATCGTGCAAGACGCACGATAAACGCCTCTCAGATAAAATAACTCGGGTAAGAAAACCCATGAGGGCAGCATTAACCGTAGCGCTATTTTTTTGGATTTCCCTGCCTGGCATGGTCAGTGGTGAACCCTGCAGCGGCGACAACTCTCTCATCAAAATACCAGCGGGACATTTTTGGATGGGAAGTGACCGGGCCGAGAGGGATCTCGCCTACCGCATCGGCAGCAACGCCGCACGAAAAGGCCGATGGTTTGATGCATGGGAACTTCCCCGCAAACAGCTCTTTTTAAAAAATTATTTCATCGACAAGAATCTCGTTACCCAAAGCGAATATCAATTTTTTGTTCGGGAGACTGGCCACCCTGCACCTTTCATTTCCCCTGAAGACTATCAGCGACAAGGATATCTCGTTCATCCCTACAAGGCTGTGCGCCGATACCTATGGTTAAAAGACGCGGGCGGCAAACCGACCCACCCTGCTGGCCTTGAGCGCCATCCCGTCGTCCTCGTCAGTCGATTAGATGGCGAGGCCATGTGCGCCTGGCGCAGGGGAAAATCCGGCGGCAAGCACTTGCGCCTCCCCACCGAGGCCGAGTGGGAAAAAGCCGCTCGCGGCACACAAGGCGCTTATTTTCCTTGGGGTAATCGATTCGACCCCGCTCGTTTAAATCACGCCTACCATCACAAAGGAACTACCCCAATTGGCACTTACACAAAGGGTGCCAGCCCGTACGGGGTTCTCGATATGGCGGGCAACGTTTTCGAGTGGACTTCGAGCGATTTTGACCCTGGACGGGGCGTTATGAAAGGTGGGGGCTCTTGGGACGATCAGCCGGGCATCACTCGGGCCGCCTCGCGGCATGGCCGATCTCCGAGAGCTCGCCACCTGCTATTTGGATTTCGATGCATGTGTGAGGAAAAGTGATAGGGCAAAACACACCCTTTAGAAGCCGCAAGATATGAGGCTTAAAAATTTTCAGGCGTGAGTATTGATACTCGATCCTCTGCCCGATACGGCTGCCGCCACCGCCTGTTTTGTGGAGGTCGTCGATACCTCCACAGCAGACATGATCAACTGAAGAGCCGCATTCTGTGACGCGGGTTTACCACCTCCGCCCCCTCGGGCTATTGCATGAGAACTTGGTCCTACTTGTACGGGCTTAATATACATCTCCTTATCCTCGAAAAAATTAATTGGCCACCCGTTACTATCTACGGTCGATATTAATGATATCTTTAGTAATTATTTAAAAAAATACAGAACGCCCGAAAAATAAGGGTTTTAGGCTCATATTTTTTTTACGAGGGGGCGGCAGTCCGAAAATGGCCCTAACTCATCGCCAGGAGATGACATATGAACTGGATACACCCCATGAAACTGGATGAAGCCAAAGGCGCCTCAAAGGAAATTATCGATAAAATTCGGGCCGGGGGCCGACCCGTCTCGAAATTTCTTCTTGCCCTCGGGCGGCGTTCCGAAGTCCTCTCGGGGCGTGAAACACTCAGAAACGCCGCCTACGGGGGGAGCACACTAGGAGTACGGCGAGAGCAGATGCTAGCATTTTTCGTCGCAGCTCACGGCGGCTGATATGGCTGAGCGATTAACCACGGATGGTCGTTCCATGGTCATAGCGAAAACACCTCGGAGGCCGATTTGGCCGAGGTCCTACTCTCCCCCGAAAACGCAAGGATACTTGATGGGGCTGACCGGGCTATTTGTGCGCTCGCCCTTAAAATCACCCTGAGCCCCCATACCATCGCAGAGGCCGATATTGACACCCTCCGCGCTGTTGGGCTCAGCGAAGACAATGTAGTCGATGTCATTGCCTGCGCCAGTTATCGCACCTACGCCAACCGGCTAAACTACGCTTTCGGCATAGTCGAGCAAGAACCCGATGGGTCGCCCGAACTGACAGCAGCACTTTCGCGTCTCAAAAAGGATAGAGAGGAGTGATCAATGCCCACCTATGCTAGAGTCCCCGGGCTCGGTTGTTGTTTATTCACATAATCTCAGATTTCCATTCGAACCAAGGAAACATCTGTGACTGAAATTCCCGTAATTCTCATGATTTTTCTTTTCATCGTTATGGTCTTTGGTGGATTTGCCAAAGGGACAATGGGCTTTGGCCTCATCGTATCGACCGTTCCCTTTCTCTCTGTCGTAATTCCTCCTAAGGATGCCATGGCATGGATGGCGGTGCCTATACTTCTTCTCAACATCTACGCCCTCATACTCACCCGTTCTGAGTGGCGCCAGACACCGCGAATCTTCGTTTTTCTCCCTGCGTGCATATTTTTCGTGCCCATCGGTGTCCGCCTCGTCGTCTGGCTTCCCGAGGACATCACCCGGGCCGCCATCGGGGCTAGTGTTTTTATCGTTGTCGCCATGCGACTCGGCGGCTGGAAGCCCGAGAAGAAAACAGAGCATGTCGGACACCCCCTTTCAGTTGCCTGGGGAGCGGCGACCGGTTTTCTCCATGGCGCACTAATGATGCCTGCCCCGACTCTTGTGCTGTACCTTAATTACATTTCCGTCCCGAAGGATGCTTTTGTTTTTCTTCTCAATTGCGTTTCGACAACTCTTATCTTCACGCAGATTGTCACATTCGCAGGCCTTGGCGCTTATGCATCTGGCGCGGGCTGGCAGAGTCTTTTTCTTCTCGCACCTGCCGTTCTCGGAATGTGGATCGGTAATCGTTTTCGCCAATCGCTCTCAGAATCCGGATTCGAGCGTATGGTCCTCAGCCTTCTCGGTCTCGTCGGAATAACGTTAGTCGCAAAATTCATATATGGACTCCTCTAGCCACCTGTTTCCCTGCAAATCTTAAACACCTCTCCAGATCCTGAACTTTATTTGTATAAAATTTGACCCTAAATCCAGATCAACATGCAGAGGCAGCCAACCGTGTGCTAGAATTCAGTTATCCGAAAATTCACGAGAACTTAAATCTATTCTGTTTAATGAAACAGGAGCCGCTATGAGCGAGGAGACAAAAACCCACCAACCCGTCGGCTTGGCTCTTGTGGGCTGCGGCATGATTGGACGCACCCGGGCTCAAATCGCCCGGGAATTCGGCGGCCTCGGGTGGCTGGGTGTCTGCGATCATAATGAAGAATTCGGCAAAGCCTTCGCAGAGGAAATCAAGGCTGACTTTTTCACGACCGACTATCGGGAACTTTTCGACTGCCCTGAAGCAAACGCTGTCATCGTTGCCACGGATGAAAAAAATCATGTCGAGCCGGTGCTCGCCGCTGCAGAGGCGGGCCATGCCATCATGGTCGAAAAGCCCCTGGCCGTTGATGCCCGCGAATCGGCCAAAGTCCTCAAGACTCTTCAATCCACCGGCGTTGACGCCGTCGTAGGCTACACTAGACGCTTCCTCCGCCGCTTTCTCACGGCAAGGGAAAGGATCATGACGGGCCAGCTCGGCGACGTCACCTCGATGACAACCCGGGCATTCATGAACCGTATTGCCTCATCTGCCATCGTTAAACGTGCGGACGACGCCGCTAAATTTACACCCATGGTAATTGCCGGCACACACACCCTGGATTTGTCATTGTGGTTTCTTGAAGAGAAAAAACCTGTCCAGATCTACGCAAGCTCGGTATCAAAAACAATGGCACCACTCGGCACAAAGGACGCCACATTCGGCATCGTCACTTTCGAGGACGGAACCATATTGAGCATGTCTATCAATTGGGCCCTGCCAGAAATCTGGCCAGGTTCGGTTTGCAGCAACGAATTTGGTATTGTGGGAACAGAAGGTGTGCTCACCATCGACGACACCCATCGAGATCAAGTGCTCGCCACCGAGAAAGGCCAACCAGCGGGCTACACCCCTGATATAAAGCGAAACGTCGATTTTCTCGAAAGCTATCCTGCAGGCGATTTCGCCTTTGGTCAACATTGGGGGCCCATCCGAGACGAAACTCTCACATGGTTATCCCGAGTTCATAGTGATCGCGACACCCCGCACGCCACCGCAGCCGACGGACACCGGAATCTGATCATCTCAAAAGCCATGGATCTTTCAGCCAGGCGAGGCGAGGCCGTGCGCCTTCCCATCGAACCCGAAGAGCTAGAGGATTAGTTTTCCCGGTTAAATTTCTAGGTGGCAAGGCTACTCAAGAGAGATAAAACAATCTCCTGAATTTCACTACCCTTTATCCAGTTCTATCCGATCATCGAAAATATCAAACGGCGAATTTTCCGCACGCCGTTTGGCTTCCTCAAGGAGTTTTCTTGCTTTTTTGGAAAGTCCCCGGCCTCCGAGCGTTGCTTTGAAAAATCCAAGATAGAAAGAATCAGGTCGAACACGTACCCGAACGCGAAGGGTGGCGGCCTCAGGGGGCCTTCCCCGACGATAGTTCATGATGAACGCTTCTTGTGGGGGAATGCGTTTATCGTAAATTTCGCGACTAAAATCAGAAGAAAGTTTCCGCTCAATAATCTCAACCACCTGGCTCCCCGGAAGGGCAGCTCCGTTTTTGTCCTCTAACCATGCGATAACATCAACCGAGGGCGTGATGTATGTTGGAAAATAATGGCCAGCACCCGTGTTGGTAAGAATGATTTTGGCCGAGACAATATCTTTAGGAGCTTTGTCTTCGAGTTCAACATCCAGGGTAACAGCGCTCTGCGCCATTTCTTTATCGTGTATGCCGCGCCAAAGATGTGCTCGCTTGGGCATATGGCAGTTCTGACACTGAACCCCCTCCTTGGCCCAGATACTCGCCTTCCATTCATTATAGGTATTCTGGATGGATTTTCCGTTCGGCCCACCGCCCTCGAACTGATGACAACCCATACAAAACTCGGCGCGCTCAAAAAACGGGGTACGCTCCACCCCACCGTGCTCCCCGGTTGATGTTGCATCATTAATTCCGACCTTTGTTTCGCGCTTCGGGGGGCCGTAGACTCGCCAGTTTCGTACATGGCAGGCAGCGCAAGCCAGCCCGGCCATTTCGAGTTTCAATATATGAGCCGGATTCTTTTTCCATGAAGCGAGAGGCCCGATGCCCGCCAGGGATTTTTTCTGCTGCTCGGCTAGCGGTGCATGACACTCATTACAACTTTGAGCGGAACCAGGATTATTTGCCCACAGATCTACGGTCTGACCGTAAATACCAGGGCTCATCGCTCCGGCATGAAGTGTCGTTTTCCATTGCTTGTATTGGTCTGGATGGCAACTACCACAATCCTCGGGAAGCAAGGAGCGCTCACGTTTTTTGTGAGACGCCGGAGCCTTCCCCATCGGAGGAACTGGTGTACGCCAATGTTGTTTCGCGAATTCAGCGGCAGACTTCCAAGCCGAAATAGATTTTTTTTCGGCGGCAGAGGATAAACGAACTGGCAATTGAAAATTCAATCCCGCAAGCAAGAAAACCAAAATAGTAGAACTTAAAATGCCGAGGCGTTTCATCGACTCTCTCAGAAAAAAACAATTTTATTAGAAAACCACAAAACAGGACAAAAAAACCCCGAAGGAAAAGGATACCCTCTCCTCCGGGGGATTATCCACCTTGCTCAGGCAGACAAAATTATTTTTTTGCGCAGGGGTTGCAAGGATTCTTCGCGGCGCAAGGGTTCTTCGCAGCACAGGGATTCTTGGCAGCGCAAGGGTTCTTCGCGGCACAAGGGTTCTTCGCGGCACAAGGATTCTTCGCGGCACAAGGATTCTTCGCAGCGCAAGGATTGCACGGATTTTTCGCAGCGCAAGGGTTGGACGCCGCTTCCGCCGAAATGCCACTAATCATAAGAAGCGAGGTGACGGCAAATCCCAGAAACATAACTTTGAGCATTTTCATCATGTGTATCCTCCGTTTTCCCAAAAATCAAGGTTGCATGGTTAAACGCTCCCGCACTACGCGGAAAGCGCCTTAAAAAAGACTTTTTTATCGTTAGGGGCACCATCATGCGGCTTCACACCCTCCCCTAGGATATTTTCTCTCCTAAAAGCCGCCATTATCAGGCTATAAGAGAGAGAACGATTCTGGGACCTATATTATTCCCGGTTAGAGCATCTGAATTCTATTTTGATGATTCCCGCCCCAGTATTGCCTATTAACGAATGTTAATAAGGAAAAAATTGACCTACGGTGGAAATTATTATCCGAAAATGGTTTTATCTTTCAGTGAGATACAATCTGAAACTCTCTAATACAAGCCAGCACCAACACCTACAGGAGTATATTTTGGACAGCATTAATATTCGGCCCGCGCTCGCAGACGACATAAACATCATCGTTCGCTTCAATATCGAGATGGCACTTGAGAGCGAAAGTCTGAAACTCCCACCAGAGGTCGTCCGCCAAGGCGTTGAAATGTCTCTTGGCAACCCAGAAAAAGGGAAATATTTTCTAGCTGAAGAAAAAAGCTCCGGTGATTCGGTAGGCCAGATACGCGTTACTCTCGAATGGAGTGATTGGAACAACGGATATTACTGGTGGATACAGAACGTTTATGTTTCCCCCTCATCACGAAAACAAGGGATTTACACCGCCCTACACGAGCATGTACGAAAGTTGGCACGGGAAGCCTATGCGTGTGGTCTTTTGTTATACGTCGACCATGAAAACACATCCGCCAGAGAAGTTTACCAACACTTAGGAATGAATAATAGCCACTATCTGATCTACGAGCAGGAAAAAAATTAATTCGGAACTATCAGACATTTTTTTTCATGAGGGAGATCAACTCCTGAAGCTTCAACTCTAGCAAATTCTTTTCCTTGCCAACCGAATCCACTCTAAAACCGATGGCCCAACTATCCGTTGAATCCAATTTTCCACTTTTCCAGACAATCCGGCCCTGACAATTAAGAAAGACCTCATCCATAATCTGAATAGCACATTGAATCGAATCACCGATCGTCGGTTCCTTGGTAACAATCACCCGAAACCCGCCAGTGCTAACATCTTCGGGGACAATAGATATTTCTGACAGCGCTGGCGCATCGATCACAACCGGGAGAGTAAACCTTGATTGTTGACGCCGTTCATCCGGGGATACCATTACATTTCCTTCACAGGACAATCATTATTTTTCGTTTTCGCTCAAAACATTTTTCCAAATAGGGAGCTTTTCAAGTGCATTTTTTGCCTCGATAAAATCAGGTTTGATTTCCAAGGCTTTTTCAAATAAACCGGCGGCTTCATCTAGTTGAAACTGAACTATGTGAACTAGTGACATGTTGTAGTAAATAACATGGTCGCCCGAATTGATGTCACTGGCCCGCGAGAACGCCTGCAGAGAAAGAGCAAATGTCTTCATTTGCCTAAGGCTAATTCCTAATCGATTAAATGCCTTTGCAAAACCCGGCCCTGGCTCAAGACTCGCCGCAGCCTCAAAAGTTTTTTCAGCATCCTTGAGTTCATCGAGCCCTACAAGTGCCTGACACAATCCAAGACGAGCGTGAATATTACTGAAATCACTTGTCAAGGCTTCGTCAAACTGCGTTTTTGCAGTTTTAAAATCTTTATCTTCTAGAGCCTCATGCCCGCGTACGACTCGATCATCATCGCCTCCAGGCGCCACGGCATCCGCGCTCAAAATCTTCTCCCTTACCTTCTAGTCAAGATACGTTTGCAATGACGCTTAATAACCAAACTTCCATTCTACGCAAAGACCTCTCCTGTCAACCATAAAATTATACAACGTTCTGATTATAAATGCGTTAAAATCAATCAAAAAAATTCCAAATATCGAAAAATCGACAAATTATTTTTTCAACATCTGTTGAATTTTATCCCTAGCCCCCTTGGCCTCAACAAACTCGGGGTTATACTGGAGCGCCGTTTCCAACAATTCAAGACACTCCTCAAACTGTGTTTGCGCAACATATACCATTGCCTTGTTATAGTAGAGAATTTCATCTTCCGGGTCATATGAAATGGCCCGATCATAAGATTCAAGAGCTGTCTTAAAATCCTTTGCCTTTCGAGCAGATATTCCCATTTTGTTATACACATGCAAATCCTGGGGGCGTTCATCGCTTTCCAGTGCCTTTTGAAAAGCCTTGTCGGCGGCCTCTTTTTCTCCCAACGCCTGATGGGATTGCCCGAGCCCAACGTTGGCTGCCACACTGTTCTCGTTCACACAAACAGCGCATTCGAATGCACTTTTTGCCTCCGGGATTTTTCCACCATCCAGATTTTTATCTCCCTGAGAAACTAATTCCGCTTCAATTTTTTTAAATCTTTCGCGGACTTCGGGATCTATTTTTTCAGCTTCGGCTATCGCCCGCTCGGCCGATTCTTTGTCGTTTTTCTTAAGGTGCACTTCAGCCAGACTGGCATATACCTCAAGCAGCTCCCCCCCTTTGAGCAAAGCATCCTCAAAAGCATCCTGCGCCTCGTCGAGTTTTCCTTTCTGCATATATTCTTGGCCACGTCGAATCAAACCCAAGTTTCGAGCATCGAATTTCTCCCGGGCCATCGGATCAATCCTGACGGCCTCGGCAAGGACCTGCTCGGCCGCCTCTTTATCACCTCGCGCCAAATAAACCTCGGCGAGGCCGCAAAAGACTTCCTCGGAGCCGCCACCAGTCATCATCGCTTCCTCGAAGGCTTCCTCTGCACCCTCCAAGTCTCCAAGGGCCAAAAGCTTTTGCCCCCGCTCAACAACCGACGTGGTCGCCGACTCATTTTCCTCGTTCTGCTCCTCCGCCATCGTCGCTGTGAGAATATATTTCCCGACGACATTTTCAATTGCCTCGCGAAGTGACCTTTCCTCCACTGGCCTTTTGATTATCTTGGTCACACCAGCGTCTATGGCAACCTTTGATGTCTCCTCATCATCGATTTGAGAAATGTAAATAATCGGCGCCTTTTTATTCTTCCCATCAGCTCGAATTTGAGAAATTACATTGACGCTATCTCCCTTCTCTAGATTATCTCCAATTAGAATGATTGAAAAAATTTCAAACCGACCCATGTGGAGGGTCTTGTATGCATCATCCACAAAGGTAACATTCGTCAACTGATATTCTTTGAAAAGTCGTTTTAGGGAGGCAATTGCCCATGGGGCGCTTTCAGCAGCCAATAGCGTAGTGCCTGGATCAAGTTTTTCTTCAGTCATAATTCTGGTTCTCCCATCTCACATCAGCATAATCAAAAATCAATACTATTGAATCAAGTTGGGATACTTGGAGTCAAGGATATTCAGTTCATATCTAAATAAAAGAAATGAAACCGGGCAGGACTTAACATAAAAAAAGGGCAGACTCTTGAAAGCTATTGCCCCATACCATCACCACGGGAGTCGCCATACTTACGTATCGTGGTGACATCCTGAGTTTGAATTGAATCTACTGTTATATTTTCAATTTTAGGTTTATTTTTCTTGTGAAAGGTACATCTTACACCCACAATCGTTCTAGCTGCCAACCTCACCGAGGATACGACTATTACACCCACAACAGCTGACTTCCCGCCGAGATAAGAAATAGCTTTTCTCCCACCCCTGCCCCCTATTAAAGCAATCCGAGAGGTGGCATCGACCGCCGAATTAATGGGCCGTCTCAACTGCGCTGTTAGACGGCGGAACACCCATGAGGCAATTACACAAAAAATAACGGACAGGACAAGGAAAACAGCTAAAACTTGAATCGCTTTGGATGGGTTTTCCACTAGAGCGACGCTCATAACGGCTATTCCGTAGAAAACAAAACAGACAAGAGCAATCAATGCAGCAACAATCCCACCGGAGCGATGTAGTATTCGAAAGAGGGTAAGCAAGAGAAATACCTCTTTATAAAAAAATGTGCGATAAATTATGTACAAATAAACGATATCCCAATTCTTCGAGTTGTCAAAGAAGGGGTACAACTAGTAACTATATTCGCTCATTGACGTCCCGTAGTGAGCGCTTTAATGTCTCAACCCGTGATATGTGGAACATCCAAACGTTGACTAGATGTCAGGGAGAGAACGGAATTGCTGGATATTCGCCTGATTCGAAATAATCCTGATGTGGTAGCCGAGGCTCTGGGCCGTAGAGGAGAATCCCCCGATTTAAGCGGAATCCTTGCTATTGATGCCCGCCGACGAGAGCTGACAGGTGAGGTCGAAAGCCGTGTGGCCGAAATGCGCCGCGGCAGCAAGCAAATTGGCGCGCTCAAAAAAGAGGGCAAAGATGACGATGTCCAGGCTATTCTCGATAAGAATGAGCACCTCAAAGAAGAAATTAAAAAATTTGAAACGGATCTTGAGGTAACGGAAATCGAGTTCCAAGGTCAAATGCTTCTGTTTCCCAACTCTCCTCACGAAACAACGCCTGAGGGATTCACCGACGCAGACAACCACCTGGAGCGAACGTGGGGAGAAAAACCTGAATTTAATTTCGAGCCCAAAGCCCATGACGATATCGGTGAGGAACTCGATATTTTAGATATGAAAAGGGCGGCAAAAATTGCTGGTGCGAGATTCGCTCTCTACAAAGGGCTGGGTGCCCGTTTGGAGCGCGCCTTAATTAACTTCATGCTCGACACTCACACCAGCGAGCATGGGTATACCGAGTGGCTTCCGCCATTCATGGTAAATCGGCAATCCATGACCGGCACAGGACAGCTTCCTAAATTCGAAGAGGACCTTTTTAAAGTTGGAGACGGCCAATTTTATCTAATCCCAACTGCGGAGGTCCCTATTACCAATATTCACCGAGAGGATATCCTGGACGGCAGAGAATTTCCCCTTAAATATGTCGCCTACACTCCTTGCTTCAGGAGCGAGGCTGGATCTTACGGAAAAGATACACGCGGCTTAATACGCCAACACCAATTCAATAAAGTGGAGCTCGTGAAATTTACCGTGCCAGAAAACAGCTACGATGAGCTCGAATCGCTCACTGCGAACGCCGAAACAATACTGCAGCGACTCGGCCTGCATTACCGAGTAGTTACCCTGTGCGCTGGCGATCTCGGTTTTTCCGCTGCCAAAACCTACGACATCGAAGTCTGGGTGCCTTCACAGAACACTTTTCGGGAAATTTCCTCTTGTAGCAATTTTGAGGATTTTCAAGCGCGACGAGCGCAAATCCGATACCGCCCCGAGCCCAAGGACAAACCCGAGTTCGTCCACACGCTCAACGGCTCAGGATTAGCCGTAGGCCGAACCGTCGTCGCGATTCTCGAAAATTACCAAAACAAAGACGGTTCCGTCACAATCCCAGAAGTCTTGCGTGGTTATATGGGTGGGGTCGAAGCCATCGAGCCCGGGTAATATTCAAATTCGCAAATTCCTTTATAATCGTTTCGATGAATGACTTTATATGCGGAGGGGTGGCCGAGCGGCTTAAGGCGGCGGTCTTGAAAACCGCTGAGTGAAAGCTCCGGGGGTTCGAATCCCTCCCCCTCCGCCAAATAGTCATTGTTTTCCAACGCGCAAGGCAGCGATTAAAACACTCCCAGCATATGGAGAAACAAGACCATTTCTTTTTCCCGTGAAACGACCAACCTGAAGAATCAAAACGTTTACAAAGCCGTCTGGTTAACTCGGCAGTGCCAGCGTTCACCTGTAGAAGTTTTTCATATTTTTTCATATCTTGGAGAACATCCGGCATTTTTTTATACTGGAGGTGAAAGTGTTTGCGAGGAACACTACAGCTTGATCGCTCTCTCTCCGGAGCCATCCCTTCACGTTCATCCTGATACTCTTGAAAATCCATTCACAATGCTGCGAAATGTTCTCAATTGCCAGAGTTGGGGCGGGTCAGACAGACCGCCAGTTCCCTTTATCGGTGGATGGGTTGGATATCTAACATACGACTTGGCCCACTGGATAGAGCGACTGGACACCTCCGCCCGTGTTGATCATAGCTTCCCGCTTATGGAATTCGCGTTTTGCCGCCGCATCCTTGCCTACGATCATACCCATAACACGTGGACCGCTATCGAGCTTTTAAATGAAGATACGCCACCAGAAGAAACAACCAAAAAATTAGAAAACCTATTAAACTTAATCGCCGGGGCTCCGAATCCGAAGCGCGACCACCGGCCTGCCTTATCAAAAGATCTTCAAAGTAATTTCTCCCGCAAAAGTTACGAGAGAAATGTTCAAATAATTTTAGAGCACATCGCGAATGGCGATGTATATCAAGTAAATTTTTCGCAACGATTCGAGGGATTTCTTCAAATTTCCCCCGAAGAGATGGCTCTTAGATTATTGGAAATTAATCCCGAACCTTTTAGCGCTTTTCTATCTTTCAGCAATCGGGCAATCGTCTCCTCCAGCCCGGAGAGGTTTCTTCGTGTGCATGATCGTTCGGTGGAGGCATGGCCCATAAAAGGTACATGCCCCAGGGGAGTGGCCCCGGAGGAAGACGAACGTTTTCTCGAAGAATTGCTCGCCTCGGAAAAAGATCGCGCAGAACTTATTATGATTACTGATTTGCTCCGCAATGATCTTGGACGCGTCTGCATTGCTGGTTCGGTGAAAGTTCCCGAGCTACGAAAGGCTGTTTCTCACAATAACGTCCACCATACATATAGCCGGGTGACGGGAAGACTTAATCCCGAAACAGACTTAATTGATTTACTCCAAGCCACATTTCCAGGCGGGAGCGTTACCGGAGCCCCTAAGATAAAAGCCATGGAAATCATCGAAGCACTTGAGCCCACAACCAGGGGTCCGTACTGTGGAGCGATAGGCTATATCGGCGTGGACGGCACAATGGATTTGAATATCGCCATCCGGACGGTTCTATGCGAGGGCAGACGCGTAACGTTCCAAGTTGGCGGAGGCATTGTAGCCGAAAGCCGCCCGTCCGATGAATTTGAAGAAACGCACCAAAAGGCAAAGGGCATCTTGAAAGCCTTCGGTATAAATTTGGATAACTTTTTCAAATGAACAAATCGAGCCCTTCATTTGTGATTCTTAATGGAGAGGTCATCTCTACAAAGGAGGCGTCAATTCACGTTGATGATAGAGGATTTCTTTACGGCGAATCAATATTTACAACAATTCGATGTTACGGTGGCGTTCCTTTTCGAGTAATTCGTCATTGCGACCGCCTGAACAACTCACTGTCGTCCCCCGTGGTGGATATAGACTATCACGTTGACTTTGCAAAACTCGAAACTGACATTCAACAACTCCTCAAATTGAATAAGTGCCCTGATGCTGCGGTACGCTTTACCATTACTCGAGGTTGTGCCACTGGACCACTTCCACCCCAGAGACTTACCCCCACGACACTTCTGAGTCTCCACCCCTTTGCTCCTGACACATCCCTTCTGAGTCGCGGAGCTTCTTTATGCATCTCAAATATTCGACGAGATCCTGCAGGGGATATTGGAAAACATAAATTAGGCAGCTACTTCCCCTCACTCCTTGCCAGACGGCAAGCATTCAATAAAGGGCATGACGAATCGGTGATTTGCGACACAGATGGCAACTTCCTCGAGTGTGCCTGCTCGAATTTATTTGCTGTGCTTGATGGAACTCTTGTAACACCAGATACAACAGAGAATATTTTACCTGGCATTGCTCGCGAAGGAGTACTGGAATGTGCTGCAGCCATCGGATTGAAAACATCACTCGAGACACTGACATCCGATATACAGAAAAATGCTAAAGAATGGCTGATCACCAACTCACTAATGGAAATTGTTCCCGTTGCCAGCTTGGGGGAAAATAGATTTTTCGTTCCGGGACCAGTAACAAGCCGTCTACTTGGAGAATTCAAAGACTTGGTGGCTTCCGAGATCCGCTCTGAAAAGCATGAGTAAATCGACCAGAGTTGTTGGCGACCGTTGTGTTTTCACCCGTCATTGAAAAAGTAAGCCTCGATTCGAGCCAGACAAAAACTTCTCCATAATTAGTAATGAGAATCGCAATGTTTCTTCAGATAAAATTGTATTGATTCAACACATCCGAAATGATTACGTCAATTGGTAATCCAAATCCATAAACCCGAGGTGAAGAATCTTGCTTTCAGCTAGAATGTCCCAACATCCAAGAAATTAATGGCTTTAAATTCTATTCCATACTGGGAGAGGAGGGACCACGTAATGATCTCTATCGATTTAAATGGAAAAGTTGCCATAGTTACAGGCGCAAGCCAGGGAATTGGACGTGGGTGCGCAGAATGGCTCGCTCGCGCCGGAGCAGCGGTTGCTCTTGTTGCGCGAAACGCTGAACTGCTAAACGAAGCGAGTTCAGCTATTCGCTCAGAGGGTGGGACAGCTGAAACATTTGTGGCCGATTTAACGGAATCGGGCAAGACTGAATGGGTTGTTAAGGAGACAATTAAAAGATTTGGAGGACTCGACATTCTAGTAAATGTCGCTGGTGCAAGCCGCCGCTCCGATCCCACAGAGACTTCCGATGAAGATATCGATTTGGCCATAGATACAAAACTGCGAGCGGCCGTTCGGTTGACGCGGGCTGCCGTCCCACATATTCGTTCTCGCGGAGGAGGCAGCATCGTATTTACCGGGGGCTCTAGTCAACGCCAAAGCACCGATTTTCACGGCTCAGGCTGTATTCCCAATGCTAGTCTGGGCGCATACAAACATCACCTTGCGCAAACGCTTGCACCAGAGGGAATTCGGGTTAACCTCATTGTACCGGGGTCCACCAGAACACCACGGATGGAAAAAGGCGCGAGCCGTCTCGCCGAGCTAAGTGGAAAAACCACTGAGGAAGTCATGGCGGGCCGAATGGCAGCCGTTCCCATGGGCCGCATGGGCACTCCTGATGATTGCGGGAAAGTTGTCTTGTTTCTTGTCTCGGACCTTTCCTCGTTTGTAACTGGAGAATCTATCGGAGTTGACGGCGGTCGCTGTGATGTCATCCGATACTAAAACAACGACTCAAAACAGACAATTTTTTTTTATAATCAACAACGAGAATCAGAGAAAATGTATCCAAAAAAAAACTTACTTTTTCAGCACGGCCGGATTGATAACATTGATTGGTAAGCCAGTTTCATAAGCCAATATCTGATCGAAGATATCGCTGAACTGCAACTCATATTCCTCTTGGGATACGTAGCCGATATGCGGTGTGCAGATGACATTTTCCAATTGAAATAATGGGTGATCTATTTCCATCATAGGCTCATTTTCATAAACATCGACAGCGGCCATACCAGGGCGCCCGCCGCGAAGTGCATCAACAAGAGCATCTTGCTCTATTAGTTGGGCACGACTTGTATTAACAATCAGAGCGGTCAGTTTCATACGGGCAAGATCAGTGGCTGTAACGATACTCCGAGTCGAATCATATAAGCGCAAATGCAGAGAGATAACGTCACACTGCTCAAAAAACACCTCTTTGCTTTCAGCGGTTTCATATCCATCAACTTCCGCACGAGAGCGAGATTTTTCACTCGCCCACACCAGGATATTCATCCCGAACGCTTTTCCATATCCGGCTACCGCACTTCCAATTCGACCGTAACCAAAAATTCCGAGTGTGCGCCCACGCAAAGTGTTTCCCACACCGCTCTGCCATCCACCCGCCTTGAGCGAGGACATCTGCTGAGGTATCTGTCTCATCGCCGAAATTATCAAACCCCAAGTCAGCTCGGCTGTTGCGTAAGAAGGCGTCCCCACATGTTGGCTGGATGATAAAATCACTCCCAGGCTCGTGCAGTCATCCACATCAATATGGGGATAAATACTCCGCTGGCTAATGAGTTTTAGGTTGGGAAGCTTCTCGAGCAAAGGCGCTCGGATTTCCGTTCGCTCCCGGATGAGTACCAGCACCTCGGCATCCTGAAGACGCCCTGCAAGTTCATCCATATCCTGAATATGATCATTCCAAATAGTGACATCGTGTCCGTTCAGTTTCTTGAAACATTCAAGCACTCGTAACGTATCGAAATAATCATCCAAAATAGAAATTTTCATGAGCGGCTCGCCCGAAATAACTTTTAGCGCAAACAAACACTACCCAGATTTTTTTATAACGCAGAAAAAGCATTGCGCATCGATTGAACCTTCTAAAATTCAAGGGTGGGAAACTGTCGAGAGATGGTCGCGCAACAATGTGCCCCCCGCAGTGGCGGGCTCTTCAAAACCTGCCACGCGAAGAGTGTACCAAAGAGCCGCCGCATTGCTCGTAAGCACCGGCTTTCCAAGATCAGCTTCAAGCTGATCTATGACCTCGAGAGAGCGGATATTTGTACAGCTGATTAAAATAGCGTCCGCATCAGGCGTATCAACCTCCCTGGCCAGGGCTTCGACTTCCTCCGGAGGCAAAAAAGAGGCCCCTCTGATATTAAGCCCACGCTCCCGAGTAACCTCAAACCCATAACCATCTAAAAATTGAATGAGACGATCATTTAGCTCTTGCCGGTAAGGGGAAGCCAAAGCAAGACGAGAAACATCCATCTCTCGCAAAGCTTGAATTATGGCAGTTGTAGTGGTGGTTGCCGGAACATTTGTCTTCTGTTCTATAATTTCTGAAATTTCTTGATCAATACCAGGCCGAACAAAGCTCGCAACAGTGCAGCCAAAGCAAATAGCATCGAGGTTGGCATGCCCAAGAAGCTCCGCCAACTGGGGAACCTCTTCAACTTGTTTTTCCGCACCTATACCATGATCCACTCGGGTGAAATGAACAGAAACACCCTCCGGAGCCATGCGCTGGCATTCGTACTCCATCACTGTATTCCATGAGGGGACGATAAAACCCAACTTCTTTTTCCAATCCATCATTTCTCCCCTTTCTAGTATCTTTTAACTTTTAGCCAATCGACCAAGGCTCATTTTATTAAATTCTTAATAAAAAAGACCATCATCAAACATTCTGAATATACCATGCCTCCCCTTCCTTATGCCGGATACTTGATCACAGACACCCACAAGTAGAAATCTCTAATACTCCTAATTGAGTGCAATTCGAGGCTTTTTCCTGGGCGCATTATACCCTTTCTCCCATCGTGCCATTTTGACACAACTCTCGTTGAGCTATTCAGCCATCAAAGGGTAAACTTGGGGCCTAAATTTAATAGATGGTGACGACCTTCCGGCTGGAGCGGGCCGAATTTTCGGTACATTGCCCTACCAGGTAGAAATTTCGTGACCTTATTTGGGAGATAATACGGTGACTTCAAAAACCAATAAAATAGCGCAATGGCCACGGGAAATCACCAAGGACGACGAACATGTAAAAATGATTTTAATCGGAGACACTAATATTCAGAACAGGACCAACCCTGCGGACGCCTTCAAACATGTCATGCCGGCATTACACTCTGCCGATCTGCTCTTCGGACAACTTGAGAGCCCGCTCTCACCCCCCTCCACAGATCCTAAAAAACCAGACATTCAACACAAATATTTATGGCATCACTCTCACCCGGAAATGGTGAAGGGGCTTGAGGCCGCTGGATTCGCCGCCGTAAGTTGCGCAAGCAACGTCACCTACGGCAGCCAGACAATACTCAATTCACTCTCTACGCTCGACACTGCAAAAATCGGGCATTGCGGCGCAGGTCGCAACCTAGAGGAAGCAAGACGCCCGGCTATTGTTGAGCGAGGCGGAGTACAGTTTGGCTTTCTCAGCTACACCTCCGTTTTCTGGCCCGTTGGTCATGCTGCTGGCACAGACACCCCAGGGGTGGCCACCATCAAAGCGACAACCGCCTATCAGCCTGGTCCACGAGCACTCGAAATGCCGGGGGTGCCGCCGCTCGTTGTCACAACACCTGACCCGACCGAATTAGAGGCCATGAAAAATGATGTCAGGCGATTGCGTGAGGAGGTAGATATTGTCGTTGCTTCTTGTCATTGGGGCGTTTCGGGAAGTAGCGTAGTCGCCGACTACCAACGAGCGATAGGCCATGCGGCAATCGAGGCTGGCGCTGACATCGTGATCGGTCATCACCCGCACGTTCTTCAAGAAATTGAAATATGGCAGGATCGTCCTATCTTCTACAGCATGGGAAATTTTGTCTTTGATTGGGAGAGGATGAGAAACAAGAACCTAGATGGTCTTATCGTATATTGCACGATTCGTGATCGCCACCTTGTGGATATAGCTTTTGCACCCGTTCGTCGTAACAATGATAATTTCATCGAATTACTGCAAGCGAATCGAGACGAGGGGGGCAAAATTGTTGATCACGTTTGCAACCTATCATCCAAGGTCAATACCGAAATTACCGTGGAAAACGAGGTCGCTGTTATCAAAGGCCTAGAAGTGTCCACCGCATAAATTCGATTAGATTTTTCAACTACAATCAACAATGGATAATTCACCCGCTCTGTAAACTTCGGAAATTTTTCATCCCTACCACTGACAATTCGGGAGATAATGGACTTTTCCGTTCGGGTGTGGCATCTGGCATTAATGAAAAATTGGGGGAGGCGACAATTCAAAACCACCTGGCTAGCAAAGATAACCAAGAAAGCTTTAAATCTTTCCTCGAAATACGTAAACCAAAGCAGAGCAAGAAGTAAGATAAGGAAAACCACCAACAGGAACGATTACGCCTTCTCCCGTTGACAGAACGACCGGATAAGCCCAATCTTAGCGGGAAAGAGATGCCGCAGCCTGCCGGGCGGCTCCAAAAAATTTGAAAATATTGACGCGGAGAGGTGGCCGAGTGGCTGAAGGCGCACGCCTGCTAAGCGTGTGAATGGGTGACTGTTCCGAGGGTTCGAATCCCTCCCTCTCCGCCATTTTTTTGTCAACATTTACTATCACCCAAGAATCCTATTTCTTGTCATTTTTTTAAACTTCAAATTTCACATTCAGCAAAATGAGTTCCACGAAAATTTCCTGTTTTATTTCGGCACTAGAAATCAATGAAATTTCCCTGTATCGTTAGTGTTAGTGATACGTGAACGGGCCCTTTTGGGGGCACATTTCTAATTTCAAACCACCTGGTTATGGTTCGCAACTAACTATCAAAGGTCCGATAAAAAAAACAGGAGTTCATACATGAGGTTCCTCCTCTCATTTGCGGTGCTGTTATTTTCCCTCCAACCTTTTCTTGCCTTTGGAGCTGAAGAATCCAACCCCGTTGCCATCATGAAAACATCACAGGGTGATATCCACCTTGAACTCTTCAAGAAATCTGCACCCAAAACAGTGGCGAATTTCATCGGTCTTGCGGAAGGAACAAAAGAGTACAGAAATTTTAAAACCGAAAAAAAAATGAAGGGGAATTTTTATGACGGCATCGTTTTTCATCGCGTAATTAAGGGCTTCATGATTCAAGGTGGCGATCCTAAGGGAAACGGCACCGGGGGCCCCGGATACCAGTTCGAAGACGAGATCAATGCCTCGGATCTTGGTCTTGGAAAACTGAAAGCCATTCAGGACAAAGGCGCAATACATCGTTATCTACCGGTTCGTACCCAACAGGACTATCAGCGCTTCATCTTAATGCCGCTATTCAGATCGATGGGTATTCGCTCCCAAAAAGAACTCGACGATCGAAAAAGCGAGATACAAAAAAAACTCAAAGAAATGACCATCAAAAATGTATATGAGAATCAAGGGTACATTTTCTCTAGCGAGCTTAAATCTCACCCCCCCCTGAAGGGCGTTATCGCTATGGCGAACTCGGGGCCCAACACGAATGGCTCGCAGTTTTTCATCAATCTAGTAGACACACCTCACCTTACAGGCAAACACACCGTATTCGGGAAAGTGGTCAAAGGCATGGAAATTATCGAAAAAATTGGTGACGTTAAGGTGGGCCAAGGCAGCAAACCAGTTCAAGACATTAAGATCATATCAGTTAGATTAAAAAAATAAGACACTTTTGTTAAAGTTCTTTTCTTCCCTCGATAGAACGGGAAAGAGTAAGTTCGTCTGCATATTCAAGATGGCTACCCATCGGCAGCCCTTGGGCTAATTGCGTAACACGTACACCAAATGGTTTAAGCACCGTCGCTAGATAAAGAGAAGTTCCCTCGCCTGCCATATTCGGATTCAATGCCAAGATAACCTCTTTCACTCCATCCTTTTTAATGCAATCTATCAAATCTCCAATAGTGAGATCCTCGGGATTCACGCCGTCTAAGGGCGAAATGACCCCCATCAGAACATGAAATCTTCCACGGAACCCACTTGCTCTCTCTATCGAAAAAACATCTGCGGGCTCTTGAACAACACAAATAACGGACGGATCACGTCCTCCGCATATAGAACAATCTTCACCACCTGCCTCACCTTCCACCAAAATATGACACCGCTCACACAGATTTACGCGGTCATGAAGAGATTCACATTTTTCAGCGATTAGCGATGCGGCCTCGGGATCTTGGGTAAGCAAATGAAATACTATTCTCTGTGCACCCTTGGGCCCTATGCCGGGAAGACGGCGGAAAGCATCGATACACTCTTGAATCGCGGGAAATTGGTCGAGCGGCATTCGCCACACTCCATATAAGTATCTAAAATTTATTTTGTTATTGAAAAAAACATAGCTAGTAGCACAGTAAGCAGCCCAACCAATAGGAGCGGGCCGATAAATTTTGAGCCGATATCCGCTCGATGCCCACATGCGGGACATCGGCTAAAAAGGAACTGTTCTCGAGGCCCTCTAAAACCACATCTTTCACAAAGAGCGGAGACTAGGCGCGCACTACACGAAGGGCATACAGGATCGCTCGTAGAAATTCGAGCGCCACAGTTTCCACATTTCAGTCCGGAATTGGATGGCGAATTTGTACGCGTCACCCCGCACTCACCCTACATTAGACCCGGTATTTTCATTCCACCAGTAAGCTTTTTCATTTCTTCAGCCGCCATATCTCGTCCTTTTTTTATTGCCTCGCTGCAGGCCGCACGAACAAGATCTTCAAGCATTTCGATGTCTTCGGGGTCAACAACATCTTTTTCAATTTTTACAGAAAGTAAATCACCGGCTCCATTCGCAACGGCCTTGACCATTCCACCACCTGCAGCAGCTTCAACTGTCTTAGCGGCCATCTCTTCTTGAATTTTCGCAATCTTGTCCTGCATCTGGCGGGCCTGCTTCATCAAGTTCCCCATACCACCTTTAAGCATTACCTATCTCCATTAGTTTTACCGCCCCTGTTCCTGGCAGGCCGGATATTCGAAATTTGACCGTCAAATATATCTATCACTTCCTGAATAAAAGTTTCTTCGGTTTCTTTTATTTTCTGCCTCTCCCCAACATCCACGGAGTCTTCGGGGGGAGACGGCTCGCTTACAGAAAGTTTCTCAAGTATCACCCGTACGGGCCATGGAGCCTCCGAACCAAAAAATGCCTCAATAGAAGGAACCGCCTGCTGGATCATTTCAAATGCTTGAGCATGACCATTATCAACCGGGAGAGATAATTTTATAGTGCCCCCAGAACGCAGATCAGCATCAACCCCTTTCAAAAGCTCACGCTGAGCCGGACGAAGGGATCTAACAGCTTCGGCCCATATCCGGCCCGCCTCTTCTATATCCCAGGACACCTGAACTGCACTTGCCACAGGAGGGGAGGCACCTTTATCGGCAACATCCTTATCCCCCTTTTCCTCTTTCATGGATGCGGTTGAGCGAAAATCAGACGATGCCGCCCCAGCCCGCGAGGGAACACCCAAAGAAGGCGTAATTGGTTGCTTAGATTCAAGCTTTTCTATCATGGGCCCCAGTTCGGCGATATTCCTGAGGCGGCACATCCGGAGGAGGGCCAGTTCTAGCGTCATTCGCGGGTGCGTGGATGCACGCAGTTCGATCTCCCCGCTTTGTAAAATGGAATAAGCCTGATGGGCTTCAGGAAAGGAAAGTCTACCAGCAAGAGCCTTGCGCTGCCCTATCTCAGAGGGGCCAAGGTTAAAGAGCGTATCGTCTTCACCAGCCGACTGAAAAACCATTATGTCACGCAGAAATTCAAGGAGATTCCCACAAAAAAGACGAAGATCGTGACCCGCATCAAAAAGATTGTTCAGTTCGAGCAACGCGGCGTGGGCATCGCGCTCAATCATAGCAGTAACAATATTTCGGTATACCTCAGAAGATGGAACACCGAGAACACCCTCCACCTCACTAGCGGTCAAAACACCATTGCCGGAGAAAGCGATTACCTGATCCAGCAAGGATTGCGCATCACGCATGCTTCCCTCGCCCATCCGCGCCAACAGGACGAGTGCATCTTCTTCAACTTCCAAGTTCTGCTCTTTAACGATACGTGAAAGCTGCTCGGCTATAACATTTGTAGCGATGCGTCGAAATTCAAAAACCTGACAACGACTCAGAATCGTATCCGGCACTCGCTGCAACTCTGTAGTAGCGAAAATGAAAACAACATGCGGTGGTGGTTCTTCGAGGGTTTTGAGAAGTGCATTGAATGCACCCTTCGATAACATGTGAACTTCATCGATTATGAGTGTCTTATAGCGTCCTCTAGCAGGCCGGTACCTCAATCCTTCGCGAAGCTCTCGTACGTGATCCACTCCCGTGTATGTGGCTCCGTCTATTTCAAGAACATCAGGATGGGAGCCCTGGCTTATCTCCTCACACGAAGAACATTTATTACAGGGCTCGGCTACTGGATTATCTGAGGACTCACAATTAAGGGATTTAGCGAGTATCCGCGCCGTTGTTGTTTTCCCCACGCCACGTGTTCCACTAAAAAGATAGGCCGATGCGATACGACCAGCTTCCAGTGCATTGGAGAAGGTACGGCGAATATGTTCCTGACCAACAAGATCTTCAAACCGCTGAGGCCGCCATTTTCGTGCACTGCCGATGAAATTCATACTACAGACCTCTCACCATTGACTGAGAGAAAGCGAAATCCAAACAGAAAGAATAACCATTCAAAGGCTCCGCCGCGCGAAGACAGAGCCAGGCACCCTCGTGGCACCCGGGAGTGATCGCATACCGCTGCTTCCTTCCGGACCTGACGGAGTTCGCAAGCTCCCGCCGCACGAGACCCGACTCGCCGACAACGCGACGGAGCGATACCTCGAATGGAATCGAATTTGACGCTGGCGGCAAGCACTCTGTTTTCCGCCCTGCTTCTATAATTATCCTATCGCGGCCCACACCCATTTGGAAAGGGCAGGAAATAATCAGCCACAAAGGCCCAAGTAACCCTTATTTCAAGGAAGTAACTACCACCACTCCAATCACGATAAGGCATGCACCGCCGATAATACGAGGAGTTAGTTTTTCCCTCCCACCCAAAAAAAACTTTGTCTGAATCAAGGCAAATAATGGCCCCGTAGCCATAATAGGACCAACAAGCGAAACTCGCCCCCCACGCAGGGCAAAGAGAAGAGAAAACAAAGCGAACGACATTGCCAGCCCAGCTATGAGAAAAAATAAAATTGATTTTCGGTTGAATACATAAGCCCGCCCTCCTGTCGCCAATTTAAGTATAAAAGGACCGACGAGCACGGCCGATGCACCCTGCAAGAAACCACCAAAAAGCAGAGAATCCATCCCTCCGAAACCAATTTTCCTCAAATTATGGGCCAAAGCAAAAGCCAGGGCTGACATCAATGGAATCCAGATATACTTCAATTTTTCCCTAAGATCTCTTCCACCCATCAGAAACCAGACTCCCACGAGGAGAAGAGCAATACCAAACCATAAGGCTGGGTGCGGACGCTCGCCAAGAATAAAAATAGCCAAAAGAGGACCGAAAAAAGCATGAGAATTAACAAGAGCGTTCGTCGGCGCAACCCCAAAATGAGAAATTGATCGATACAAAAAAAACAAAGAGATCGCTGGAGACGAAATTCCCGCCGCCATAAACGCGAACCAATGCCATGAAAAAAAGATCTGAGAAAAATCTATTAATAAAAGAGCGAAGAGAAACGCCAAAAAATTAACAATCAGCACTACAAAACTTCCGGTGTGAGGGGTACTCCCTTCCAAACCCCGGCGTGTCATAATAGATGAAAATGAAAATAAGAAAGATGGAACTAAGGCCACGATCTCAAAAGGTATCAGGAGTATTTCTCCTATTATAAACAGCGAAAATTCGGTAAATCATAAATCCGAATTCATTAACGACATAAGAAACAATCCCAAACTCAACCATAATCAATAGAGCCGAGTAACGTAGCCCTCCTGCACTAATTTCTCGATTTCTTCGGCATCCTGGTCACTTCCAACCTGGTCTTTGAAAACTTGCCCAAGAGTCGGAAACGAACTCCGCTCAATGTGGCGTTCAGAGTCCCAAAGATGAGAACGCATCAAGGCTTTTGCACAGTGCATATAAACCTCGTCTATTTCAACGATCAAAGCAGACTTGGGGCTCTTTCCTTTGACCGACATCGGCTTGAGAAGTTTTTCATCGGTAATCACCCGCGCCTTACCGTTTATACGCAAAGTCTCGTTCATCCCAGGGACAAGAAAGAGCATTCCGACATTCGGATTTTCCATGATGTTGTGCATAGAATCCACCCTATTGTTCCCCATTCGGTCAGGTATTAGCAGGGTATGATCGTCCAAAACAGTAACGAATCCGGGAGCATCACCTCTAGGGGATGCGTCCGTTCCCTCAGAACTCGAAGTGGACAATACGAAAAAAGGAGAAAGTGAAATGAAATGCCGACTGTGCTTTTCAAGCTTTTCCATTTGCTTCTTCGCAGCGCGCTCGTTCGGCTCTCCATAGTAGTCGTGCAATGTTTCTTGATTTAGGAACCCATTATTTTCCATCAGCTAATTCTCCTTTAACAAGAGGCGTAGCGCTTAAAACCCACCAAAGAAATTACAATCCCCTTAAAAAAAACTCCCACAAAATAATTTCCTGCCCTGAAATTCTTTTTTTGAGAATTTTGACACCTATACCATGAGGTCCCTTGCCCAAAAAAGAAATCAGGATTCAAATTCATTTTAACCCAGAGTTTTAACTAGGGGAGGATATCTCGATCCAAAACAACACGCCCTATTTCATTTATTTACAGTCACTTACAGGCAGACAAGGAGCATGAACAACAACGCCATACATTGTTTATTTACAGTCACTTACGGGCAAACAAGGAGCATGATCGAAGTCACCTCAAAGACGATTCAATGTATATTTGAAATATCAAGAATATCCAGCTGGCACACCACAATGACAAGAAGAGCATGCGCCCAATTACAGGTGGTGGTGAGCTTATTTTCAAGTGGAGAACCAAAATCCGGATGAGCGATTCCATGCGAAACATCAAAACATCCAGATTACAGATACGGCATCGCACGAACGCGTTGGGCCTCGTTTGTTCCTGCAGAATGGAGAAAACTCGTCACATCGCGCAAATATTTCTCCATCGGCGCCTCCGTCATGTAGCCCATACCGCCCCACACTTCCAACGCCTTTTTCGCTATACGAAAACAAGCCTCCGATGCAAAGAGCTTTGCCATATAACCCAGCTTGGGGTCGTAGCCCTCGTCTTGCATCGACCTCCATGCGGCATAGTGAAGGGTCTGACGAGCCGCCTGATAGTCAACAAAACAATCGGCCAGCATGAAACCAACCCCGTGATGCTCGATAATGGGCTTTCCTCCCTGAACACGGTTTCGCGCGTGTTCAAGCGCATCTTCGTAAGCCGCTCGGGCAGGTCCCAATGCCGTCGCCGCCGACTCAATAACCGAACCTCGCGCGAAAGAGCCAGAGCGGGCGCCCACACCACCACCCACCGCTGTCACGCGATCAGAATCAGGGATACGGCAATTCTCAAAAATAAGCTCAGCATTCTGGGAAAGACGTTGCCCCATCTTATCGTGGATGCGCCCGATGGAAAATCCTTCCTGTCCAGGCGCAACCATAAAATAAGTAACCCCTTTTGAAACCGCCACAGAAGGATCCGTCCGCGTCACCAACGTATAGAGCTTGGCAATTCCGCCATTACTAATGAAATGTTTCATCCCATTAACAATCCAGTCTTCACCATCGCGCTCGGCCCTCGTGTGAACACCGTGCGCAGGATTCTCGTCAGGCGTAAAATTTTCAGATCCCACATTGGGCTCGGTCATCCCCACTGCCAGATGAAATCGATGATCCGCTAAAAATGATGGAAGTATTCTAGCGCGCTGCTCCTCGTTCCAAACGCGATCGAGAAAATGAATAATCTTCCATGTCTGGTCAAACGTAACCGCCACGCCAAGATCACCCCAGGCGATTTCTTCGCCAACAATACACAAATCTAAGATATTGGCCCCCGCCCCGCCTCGTTCCTCGGACAGAGAAAGAGTTCTCAGGCCAAGCTGACTTCCCTTTTCAAGAATATCCCAGGGAAATCGCTCCTCCGGATCCTCAAGCCGCTCCCGATCACGGACAAAGGGACGAATTTCCTTTTCGGCGTAATCGTGCGCCAGCGTCTGAAGCGCGCGCTGCGTATCAGTTAATGTAAAATCCATCAAATCACCCAGCCCAAAGAAAGAAATAGTTTATAAACTATCGAATAAGAAAAATTATTCATCAACACATCAAATCGCCATCAATCCGGATCCTGAAAAATTTCACGCTCCTTCATTCTCATAATAAGCGTTTTAATTCTTTTATCTGTGGCTTTTTTCACTGACTCTTCATCCCAATCAAAAAATCCCTGCCCACTTTTTATACCCAACTCCCCCTTATCTACTTTCTCTTTCAATAGAGGAGAAGGCGTATCCCGATTATCTAAATCCTTCTGGAGATACGAATGAATATTCATAAAAACATCCAAACCCGATGCATCCATTCCAGCAAATACCGGCAGAATGCCAAAATTATAGGCTACCTTATCAATATCCTCTGGAGAGGCGATTCCCCTTTCCAGCATATACATCGCCTCTCTTCTCACGGCAGTCGAAATTCTCACTCCGATATGGCCAAGAGCCTCCTTAACCAGAACCACATCTTTATCAATATCTTCCAGAAGTTTTTTTGTAACCTGAAACGTCTCCTCAGAGGTCTCCGCTCCCCGAACAATCTCCACCACCGGGCGCAAAGGGGTCGGGGTGTAATGGTGAACGACTATCAATTTATCTTTCCGGTTGGCTTTGATACCAATTTCCGACAGACGCAGCCCGGAGGTGTCCGATGCGAGAATGACATGCGGCGGACACAAAGCATCTAGTTTCATGAAAATATCCTGCTTCAGACTAAGATCCTCTGAAACAGATTCCATGACATAATCCGCGCTCCTCGCCGCCTCTTCAAGATTAGTCGTGGGCTGAATAAGCGAAAGGGCATCCTCGGCTTGCTTGTTAGAGTAGAGCCCGTTCTTCTCAAAAAGATCGAGAAAAAATTGAACCCTCTCCATCGCCAATGATGAGCTTTCCTTTGTCCTGTTATAGACAGAAACCTGATAGCCGCCACGGGCAAACTGAATTGCCAGGCCTTGCCCTACATACCCACCACCGATTACAGAAATATTTCTAATAACACTCATCTTGAAATCCCTCTACAAAATTGCAACACCTCTTCCAAACACTTCGTTCCTCTCAATTTTATCAAGAACGTCGTTAACCTCGGACAAAGGAAACGAAAATGAAACCACCGGCTCTATCTTTCCCGCCCTCACTAACTCCAAAGATTTATTGAATTCCTCCTTGGTGTTATAGCGGCAGCCGGTGAGAACAACTTCTTTCATAGTAAGCGCCTCTGGATCAATTTCGAGCCGATCGCCAATCCGGGAGCCAATTCGCACAAGCGTTCCCGCCGTATCAAGACAACGATAACAGGCTGCAAGAGAATCCGACGAACCATACAAATCGATTGCCGACTGCACGCCTGTCCCGCCAGTGGCTTCCAATACCGCTTCGTCAAAAGATGCACCAAAAGGATTTTCCATGGTGTTGATGACAGCTTCAGCCCCGTATTTTTTTGTCTTATCGTTTTTTTCGTCCGATACATCTGCCGCAATAACCCTGGCGCCAAATAGCTGGGCCATTTGCACCATATGGATACCTACGCCACCCGCAGCACCCACAATCAGCAAATAGTCTCCCGGGGAGACCCGGGCCCGCTCTCTTAGCGCATGAAGGGAAGTAGAAACAGGACTAACGAGCGTAGTCGCCGCCTCGTCTGAGACATCCGTAGGAATCGGCAGCACATTTCTGCCGGGAACCTTTATGTAGTCGGCAAATCCTCCGTCGATTGCCAGCCCGACGATACCCTTGTTGTTCCGGCAAAGTGTCTCTCTTCCTTTCCAGCAAAACTCACAGGCGCCGCAGTTTAAATAATCATAAACAACTACCCGCTCACCAAGACGGATATTTTTCACCGATGCACCGACTTCGGCAATTTCGCCGGCTATCTCATGCCCGATTATGCGAGGAAGCGTAATATTCGATTGCCCGGCTCGTGTTTTTACATCGAGCATGTCCGGTGCGCAGGCCCGCACCTTCACCACAACTTCGTCCAGCCCCGGCTTAGGATCTGGAACCTCTCCTAATTGGAGAGGGCTTGAGAATTCATGAAGCACCATTGCGCGCACGCGAGTCTCTCCTTAGCTAAATAGCTTCAGATTCCATGAGTCTTCCGAGTTTCAAGCGGGCCATGTCGTGCGTGTCTCCATGGTAAAGACACATTAGAGAGTCCCGCCAATATTTCTGCACCGGGTAGTCGCGCATAAAGCCATAGCCACCAAAGAGTTGAATTCCCATGTCACAGACACGAGGGGCCATTTCCGAGGCAAAAAGAAGAGCAGACATGCCTATTCCCGGTGCGCCCTCGCCCGGATTGTCAGAATGCCAGGCCGCCCGCCAAACGAGATCCCTTGCCACGTCTACATCAACCTTCATCTCGGCCAACCTAAACGACACGACATCGTGCTCGAAAATCGGTTTGCCGCCCTGTACCCTCTCAAGACAGTGAGCGATGGAGGTTTCCAAAGAGGCGCGAGCTATTCCCACACCAAAAGCGCCCAGCGTAGGGGCAATCTTTCCAAAATAGCGGCTCTTGGCGCCAGATCCGTTGCCACTACCGTCCGAGAGCATGTCATCTGCCGAAACTTGACACCTATCAAAGGCTAGTTCCGACTCGAGGAAAGTCCTTGCGCCCATCTTGTCGTGAACCTCTTCCTGCCTAATACCTGGGCTATCTTGTGCAACAAGCAGGGTGGCTACATCGCTCGAACCCTGCACCCCGCTGCCCGTAGCAGCATCCATGAACAAAAGCTTGGCTATCGGGCCACAACCCACAAAACGCTTCCTGCCCTCCAGTGCCCAACCGCCTCCTTCGGGCCGTGCCCTCAATTCAAGATCCTCGGATGAGCCGATTAGACCAAGGGTCCCGTCTCCCATCAAATATTCACTATTCTCGGAGAAGGCACCTATATGCCTGGATATCTGGTCGTCCGTTCCACACTCGGCAAGCAGCCCTGCCAATTTCCAGGACTGATGAACAGCGGCGGCAAAACCGGCTTCAACCGTCATCAACTCTTCGAGCAGAACGCAATGGGTCAACACATCCATATCCGCTCCGCCCCATTTTTCAGGCAGAGGCAGATTTTTCAGCCCGAGGGTGGAGAACTCCTTTAACGCCTCCCAGGGAAAGGGAGACGCCGGATCGTCCGATGCTTTTCTGTCGAGTTCATCTGCAATGGGTTGAAGCTGGCGCTCTGCGAAATTTCGGCACAATTCCTTTAGCGCTGCCTGCTCTTCGGAAAGAATGAAATCCACCATGATGAAAACCCCACGATATTAAAAAGGAAAAAACTTCCAGTATTTTTTAAAGAGGAGAAACAGATTCCCCTGTGAGAGATCTACCGATTTTGAGCAATCGCACATCCACCGTATTGTTAATGTGGTTGGTCATCAAAGCATCGCGCATGTATTTTTCCGCCGGGAAATCTCGTAAGTAACCATTTTTTCCGAAAATATGCATGGCGCTCTCACAAACCGATCTCGCGCAGACAGTACTAAAATAGCTCGACACGGCCGCGTCCCTTTGAACGAAATGTTCCCGGTTGTCCGAACCCCAAGCCGCCCGCCAGATGGCGCTCCGCGTCGCCTCGATTAGTGTCAACATGTCGGCAAGACGCATGGCAATAGCATCGTCTTGAATGAGGGGCTTGCCTCGCCGGACTGTATCGCGCGCATAGGCCAAGGCCGCCTCATACGCCCCTCGGGCAGTGCCCAGCCCGAAGGTGGCAACCATCGGGGCCCCTCTTCCATAATGCCTGGCCTTATCAGAGAACCCCTCATTAAGACCCATCAGAATGTCGGATTGAGGGACTCTGACATTTTCCAGGATGAGTTCGGCGTTCATGAGCAACGCCGCACCTAACTTGTCGTGCGTGCGCCCTACTGTGAATCCCGGTGTATCACGCCACATGAGAAACTGCGTTGAGCCATCGGGCCCCGGGAGATTCGGGTCGGTCCTGCCTAAGACGATGAAAATTTTTGCGAGGGAGGCATCTGCGACAAAGTGCTTTGTACCGTTAAGAACCCAATCGTTGCCATCCTTGACGGCTGAAAGTTTGATTCCGCCATCAACGCCCCTGTAGGGAAACGTGTTGTCCGTACCCGAGCCGGGCTCAGTCTGGGCAATTGAAAGCAGACAGGTGTCGTCCTCGGCAAACGGGATGAGAAATTTCTTCGTTTGCTCCTCAGTCGCCTGCCGACCGATGTGCTGCGCCAATCGCCAGACCTGATGGAAAGTGGCCGCAAATCCCGGTTCGACCGCCATCATCTCCTCAAGCAGGATGCAATGAGTCAAAGTGTCGATGTCGCGTCCACCCAACTCCTTGGGAAGCCCGAGAGTCCGAAGCCCGAGACGCGAGGCTTCCTTAAGAGCCTCCATCGGGAAACATCCCGCCGGATCGCTCTGCGATTTACGGTCGCAATCGACCGCGATGGGTCTCAGAACCCTTTCGGAATAGTCCCTGACAAGAGCCTGAAGTTCGAGTTGCTCATCCGTCAATCTCATGTCGACCATGATTCATTCCTTAACGAGAGGAAAATACGCTTCTAGCGACCACAAAAATTAAAATAAGAATGGGCATATTGTACTCCCAGAGGTAGCACTCTTCAAATTAATACAAGACTCTCGTATTTACGACTTCAGGAGATGCAAAATCTTCCTAAATCGCGTTTAATACGGCCAAAGAGCTTTCGATAGACGAATTACAATCATTTACATCCCGAAAGTAATTTCTCTTAACCCGCCTAGGAATAGGCTTAGGAACTTGTTATGTCATACAGTTCCATCACTGAACTCGCTTCGAATAAAGTCTACGCCCTGCACAACACCTTTCCGCTCGACGGGCGTGTGAGCGCCTATCCAATGAGCACAAGAGGACACTCTGCGTCGAACTGCTATCTTCTATGCGAAGATGATGGCGCGCTTCTTCTCGACACTGGATATGCGGCACACGAAAAATCAATAATCGAGCAAATCAGCTCAATTATTGATACCAGCAAACCACTGTCGATTTTTCCGCTACGGATGAATGAATTCATGTCCGTCGGAAATGCCATGGCGATAGCCAAGCACTTCAACGTGGTGGAATGCTTCTCCTCCGTGCCTGATGTCGTAACCTGGCTGGAGTTTGAAACACTGGACGCCGATGGCAAGAAAATGGACGTCCCGGACTTGCCCACGAATTTATTCGACCCTTCAAAATCTTACCAGGTCGGCAAAAACGGTAATCGCCCCATCAACATTATGAATGCACCAATACGATTGATAACAACCAGATGGATTTACGACGAATCCTCCAAAACGCTGTTTTCATCGGACATGTTCAGCCATGTCGCACAAGACAATCCGGAGGGTCCTTGGTTAATCGAGGATGAAGCGGCTACGACCTCCCCCTTCGTACGATCATACCTGCTCAATACGCGCTACTGGTGGCTGGAAGGAATTGACACCAGCTCCCTTCGAAAAGGCATAACCGACATTTTTAATAGGTTCGACATCGAAACCATCGCCCCCGGCTACGGAAGCATTCTGAGGGGTCGCGCTCTTGTCGAACGTCATTTTTCGATACTCGACGACGTACTGTGCCGCCTAGACAAAAGCGTCGTCGAGCCACAATACATACCAAGAGGCATGGAGAGATAAATCATGAACGAAAACAATCCTCTACCCCGAGAAATTTCGCCCGGCGTATGGTGGCTCGGAGATTGCCTCGTTCAACACCACAAAGGCAAAACCTACCACTCCTACAATGCGGCATTCCTCATTATTGGCTCTGAAGCCTCGCTACTCATCGAGACGGGACACCCAAAAGATTTTCCCGAAATCGAAGTTCAACTGAAAACCATCCTTGGTGAAGATAAAGCTCCCATAAAACATTTATTCATCACCCACCAGGAAACTCCGCATTCCGGTGGTCTCGGCCGAGTACTTGAACTCTATCCCGACCTGACTGTCCATGGCGATGTCAGCGACTATCATCTCGCCTTCCCCCAACACGAACACCGATTAAAGGAAATGGAAGTCGGCGACACCATCGACTTGGGAGACAGGCAATTTGTAGCCGTTGAACCAATCATTCGAGACCTACGCTCTTCGCTTTGGGGATTTGATACCGGCGGACGCGTTCTTTTTCCAGGTGACGGCTTTGCCTATAGCCACTACCACTGGGATAACCATTGCGGAATGGTTGCCGAGGAGGCGAAATCTCTTGATCTAGTCGATGTCTTGGCTGTTTTCGCCGAACGCGCATTGTTCTGGACTACGTTCACCGACATGAATATCTATGCAGATAAGCTTGAGGAATTACTCGCTGAACTCGAAGTAGATGTTATCGCACCAACCCACGGCCTCCCGATACTCGACATACCGACCACAATGCCAAAGGTCCGCGAAGGCCTTATAGCCTGTGGCTAAAATTTTGATATGCACTCCTTTAAAGGTTAATGATTTTCCGACAATTTAAACAAGGAGAGCCAACATGATTCAGCCATTTAAAATCGCATCGGGCCCCCGCGTACGTTTTGGTCGTGGTGAAGCCGCATTTATCGGAGAAGAAACCCTCGCACTCGGCATGAAGAATCCGATGCTGATTACGGATACGGGCCTGCATAACACTGGCATTCTTGAGCCCATTATCCAGAGCCTAAAAGATACAGGAATTAAATTTTCCCTATTTGAAGAAGCCGAACCCAATCCTTCGGACGGCAGCATTCTACGCGCCAAAGAGTTCTACGAGTCGAACAATTGCCAGGGCATGATCGGCATCGGGGGAGGCAGCGCGATCGACACAGCCAAAGCGATGGGGACCCTTCTGACAAACGGAGGAAAAATTAGCGACTATTACGGTGCGGACAAACCATCAAAACGCATACCCCCTTTTATCACCGTACCCACTACGGCGGGCACGGGCAGCGAAGTTACGCGCGCTTCGATTATCACTGATGTAGAAATGGGAACAAAAGCCAGCATCCACAGCGACATGCTGTACGCCGATGTCGCTATTGTAGATTCCTCCCTCCTTGCCACGTTGCCACATTTTTTTGCGGCAGGAGCCCTGATGGATGCACTCACGCACGCCATCGAATCACTCGGTTCAACCAACGCAAACCCTTGGACCGAGACACTATGCTATGAAGCGATTGGGCTTATCGGAAAAAGTGCAAGACAATTCATTGAAAACACAGGAGACCCCGATGCCGCCGATTCCATCTCCCTCGCGGCGACTCTGGCCGGAGCATCATTCACTAATACCGGGCTAGGCATCGTCCACGGTTTGACTCATCCGGTATTCAATTTTTTCGGCGGCCATCACGGCACCACCAACGGAATCCTGCTTGCGCCCGTAATGACCTTTAATCTTCCGGCAATGCGACAGAAATATTCGAAATTAGCCCCGCTCCTTGCCGATCCCGTAAAACCAACTTCTGTTAACACTGACAACCCAGATGCCGCCGAGGCCGCCATAGAGAGCGTCCGCGCACTCGCTTCGGATATTGGCATTCCACCGTCATTGGGAGCCATAGGCATGAAGGAAGAATATCTTGACCGTATGGCGGTGGACGCCGCCAAAAGCTCGACGGTCCTGACCAATCCGGTAAACGCGGATGAGCAAGACATGAAAAAAATCTACACGGGGCTTTTAGGTTGAATATGTAGAAAGAAACAAAAGATTTATCGACTCGCCAACTCAAGAAGATTTATGGTCTCGGCCCGTTCACATCCGTCGATATCAAGATCATCGAGTGCCTCTAGCTGTCGTATCAAGCGGCTTAAACCAGACGCCAGCCCATCGAGACGCTTGGGATCAACCCGGTAGCCAATCCCGCTAGCGATTCGTTTGATGTCATCGGCGGAAAAATCGACAGGTTCGTTATTTCCCCCTGCACCAGGCGAGGCCGCGACAAATCGATCTTCAGCCTGCGCTTTATCCTCCATTGGTGGGCGCAAGTGCCACAGGGGCTTTGATTTTTCAAAAGCCGCACCAGCACCCAAAACCAAAGCCTCCTCGCCCCACCTTCCGGCTATTTGAAGACCTACGGGCAATCCTGCCTCCGTAAAGCCGCAGGGCACCTGGAGCGTGGGATTACCGATGGTGCTGAATGCCGCCGTGCAATCACTGACAGCCCCCCACATTTTCATTCCATCCAGACAGTCTTCAATCGATGGCGGCGAGATAGCCGAGGTCGGCGTTAAAATCGCATCCACCCCTTGAAAAATTTCTGTCGCCTGACGGATAAAAAGCGTCCGGGCGCGCTGAGCCTGGACATAGCGCCATCCCGGTATAAACAGGCTCTGCTCAAAGAAATCAGCCCCCGGCGACACATAATCATCACGCCTATCCTTCAAAAATGCCCGATGGAAATCGGCGCTCTCAGGGCCCACCACCGCCCCATAAGCAATTTGCCCGAGTTTGGCCCAGGGAATCTCGACCTCCCGGATTGTCGCGCCCATGCGCTCGAATTCCGAAATCGCCTCGCGAACAATTCCCTCGCCCTCGGGCTCAAGGCCCGGCCAGAAATGATTTGTTGGCACCCCGAAGGTCAGGCCCTCCACCCCTCGGTGCAACATGGCGCACATATCTGGCGCCACCTTCGACCCAGTGGTGGGGTCAGCGGGATCGGGCCCGGCCATAGCCTGAAGAATAAGTGCTGCATCTTCAACGGTTTGTGCGATTGGCCCCACGTTATCGAAGCTCAATCCCAGGGGAACCGCCCCCGCGCGGCTAACACGTCCATAGGTCGAGCGCATACCCACCAGGTTGCAGTACGCCGCCGGCAGGCGCACCGAGCCCCCCGTATCAGAGCCAAGGGCAGCCACGGCCATGCCTGAGGCCACCGCCGCCGCCGAGCCGCTGCTGCTCCCGCCCGGCGAGCACCGAAGGTTCCAGGGATTCCGAGCGGGCCCAAAATACGAGTTGGCCCCCGTCCCCCCCCGGGCGAATTCCTGCAAGTTCGTTTTCCCGACGATAACCGCGCCTGCCGCCATCAGCCGCCGTACGCTCTCCGCCGTTCCGGTGGCAACATTGTCCTTCAAGATTTTACTGCCCGCCGTCATCAAAAATCCTTCAAGGTCGAAAAGATCCTTAATGGCAATTGGTATACCGTGCAACGGCCCTCGCACATCACCCCGCCCGGCTTCTTCATCAAGCGCGGCGGCCTGCTCCCTTGCAAAATCAAACGTGCGCGTAATGAAGGCATTAACCCTCTCTTCATCGGCTTCGATACGCTCAATACAGGCTTCAAGAAGATCGCTCGGCTTCAGATCGCCCGAGGCAACCTTTGGGGCAAGTTCCGTTATCGGCTGAAAAGAAAGGTCGGCGTTGTTCAAGAAAAAATCTCCAATGCTGAGTAACTCTCTTTGGTAAAAACATCCCAAACTTCAAATCAAAAATATCAAGGCGCCCTAGACCACAAAATGCTCGCGATCTGGCGAGCCGAGGTGCTCCATACCATCCTCGGTAACGAGCGCAGTGTATTCCGCGTGCACTCCGCCCTCGCCGAAGGTCCCCGAGGGTAACTCAACCGAGAGCACGGCCCCTGCCGGAAAAGGAATGTCCGAGGACTCGGGTAAAAACGGATCGCTGAGCTTAATGGGCTCGCTCAGCGTATAGGGAAGCTCTCTGGCCTCGATACCTATCGTGTGACCGCAAAAAGCGCCATTGTAATTCGGGAGCCCCGCCTTTTTCGCACCCGCCACGGCAGCGCGGAAAATCTCCGAGGGCTTGACCCCCGCCTTGATGGTTTCAAACGCCTCGGCCAGCCCGGCCTGAATGGCATTAAATTGCGCCTTGCGCTCAGCACCCGGCTCACCAAAGGAGCCGCAACAACCCACATCGCCGCAATAGTGGTTCAACCGCATTCCGGCATCGAAAAAGAATCCGTCGCCCGTCTCAAACGGACGATCAGAAGGCGGATATATCGAGGCCGAACGACGGCCTCCTCCGAGATGGAACCAGCTCCATTTTCCCCCGCCTGCCGCAACGGTCCGGTAATAGTGACTGGCAATCTCGCGCTCGGTTTTCCCCACCGCCAGTTCTGCATGAAAGGCAGACAAGGCCGCCTCGTTCAAAGTGGCGGCGGCCCGAATCCGTTCGATTTCCTCGGAAGTCTTCTGGAGACGAATCATGCGAAACAGATTCGCACCATCTTGAAACGAGATGCCCGGCAGGGCAGCCTCCAGACTGGCCCGGCTGGCGGGCCTGATGCCCTCGTTGTCAATGGCAATCTTGCCCTTCGAAATTCCCCGCTCTCGCAGCACCCGCAAAAGCGCATCAACGGAATTCGCCTCCCTCGGGGCATCCTCGGCGATAAGGCTCAGGTAATTGCGCTCCTCATCCGTCGCCCCCTGCTCGCCCGGCTCGATGTTGAGCGCCGAGCGGGGGCCGTACCCACTCACATCCTCTATCCAAGACCCGGTGGCCGAGTAATAGGTTTCATCTTGCCTCGAAACGATAAGAGCAGGCGCCACGCTGCCGTCCTTGAAAAAAAGCGCAAACGTTTCTGTCGTCGCATCTCCGTAGGTGTACTGCGCCCACCCTTGGAAGCCTGAGAGATAAAGAACGTTGTGGCGCGTCGTCGCCAGCAGGGCGTCGAGATCGTACTTGGCCATGAATTCAAGAGCGCGTTCACGATTAAAGAGCATGAATAACCTCACGGAATGAGAAAGAAATTTATTTTAGAAAAAAACTAAGCGATTGCCGCGAGCTTTTTTTCCTTGAGCTGGCGAACCAGCGGAACGCCGCCGCAGATGAGCCCGATGGACAGCATGATAAAGCTGTGGAAAATAATGAAGAGGACCAAAGTGACGAAGGAGGCATACAGCAATACTCTTTCATAATAGTGGAGCCTGGAGATAAGCCACCCTTGGGTCCCGGCAGAGAACGCCACGAATGCCAGCAGGGTCATCGTGAACGAGAATGCGATGCGGCCCGGATGTCCAAAAGCCAGCAGGGCAGGCTCGAACATGAACAGGAACGGGACGATAAAACCTACGATGGCAAATCGAAGCGCCATCATTGAAGTTTTAAAATAGGGCGCGCCAGCTAGTTTCGCGGCCACAAGCGAGGCAATAGCCACGGGCGGCGTAATCGCAGATAGGATCGCGAAATAGAATATAAACATATGGGACACGACCCGATCACCCCTGGCCGCGATAAATTCCTTGGCCCATTCCGCGCCGTAGATTTGCGTCAACTCCGGGCCCACCAGCTTGATGAGAACCGGGCCGCCGAGGATGGCAAGCAATACGTACGCGGCCGTTGTCGGCATTCCCATACCAAGAATTGCACAACAAACTGCCGTCAAGAGCAAAGCCACAAAGAAACCGTCTAAGCCGAGATAGTAGGCGCACCCGCCACCGGCGGCGGCCCCAATAAAACAAAAATCTGTGGCAAGCGACTCGATCAAATAGGCAAATTTATTGCCGATGCCCGTAATCGTCAGAACCGTAACGACCAGATCGATCGTGAGCAGGGTGACGCCGAACTCCGCCCCCTGTCGGCCTCCCACGCGAAGCGCTTGCCGTATCATATCGAGCCAATGGGCCGCGCTCTCGGCGGCTCTAACATCGGCCCCCTCTTCACGCCCTTGTCCCTTCATGTGCCGCAGGTAGAAAAACGGGTTGCAGGAAATCGCGGCCACCTGGCGGACACTTGGCCTCTCGCTGGCACCCTTTTCACCCCCGGAGAGAATCAATTTCTGGATGCCAAGCGCAATCGCGAAGAAGATAAGCGAATGGTAGATAAATCCGAATGGCACTAACCATACGTCGAAATCCGATATCGCAGGAAGAACCCAGTAAAGCCCCATTTGGATCTGATAAGAAACCGCCCAGATAAGAACAAAAATCCAGGGGATGACGGTGGTCGGCTGAGATAAATTTCCACGTGCAACGCAAAGAACACTCAACAAAGCAAAAATAATAAACGCGCCCGCCACACCCGATGTCCACCCGAACATCGCCCACAGGCCCAGGGCGGCCATGGGGAAAATCACCAGCCAGCCGCGTTGAATTTCATTCCAGAACACCGAGCCCAATGCACTTATACGCACAAGGACCGAGGCCAGAATTACACCCACAACGCCCAGAACAACCCCCGCCTTCACCGCCGAGGCCACCGCAGGCGCCTCCCGGAGGCCAAGCGGCAACCCGAACCAGTTTTCCAGGCCGTTTAAAACCACGTAGAGCAAGAACCCGAACACCCAGAAGGTCACGGGAACGAACACGAACACGTCATCGGGAACCGTTTTGTCTCCGACCCTGAGGCTCCCCAGAAACTCAGACGTGTTCCGGTAAAACCACACCGCGACCATGACAAAAACTGCCATCACGCCCGCGAAGACAGGCGTTCTCCCCTCGAACAGGAAAAACACCAGGAAGGCCAGAGGCACCAGATAGAACCAGCCGCTTTTGAGCTCCGCCCGCCAATCGGGAATTTCCTCCGGCGGAAGCGGCTTAATCGATAACGCACCGGCAGCAAAGTGGATGTTGATGCCCACAATCGTGAAATACAAAATAGCCGGGATCGTGGCGTATACGATAATCTGGAAATACGGCACCTCGATCAGCTCGCTCATGATAAAAGCGCCCGCACCCATGACCGGAGGCATGATCTGCCCGCCGCTACTAGCGGCCGCCTCTGCCGCCCCCGCGATGTGGGGGCTCAGGCCAATTCGCTTCATCAAAGGAATGGTGAACGTCCCGGTCGTTACGACATTGCCCGAGGCGCTGCCCGAGACGGTTCCCATCAATGCGCTCGAACCCACCGCCGCAAGACCCGCCCCGGCCCGCATCCGGCCAAAAAGGCCCAGGGCAAAATCCACGAAGAACTGACCGGCCCCTGATTCTTGCAAAAACGCGCCGAGTATAAGGAACATGATAATGAATGTTGACGAAATCACGACCAGGAATCCGATAACGCCGCCGATGAAGTCCGTCGAGAGCTTCGCCAGCATCTCCACCCAGTCATGGCCGCCGTGTCCGAACGGGGACGCAAAGAGATTTCCCCAGATGCCGTAGGATATCGAAATAATGGCGAGGGTCGGAAGCGGCGGACCAAAACAGCGCCGGGTCAATTCCAGCGCAACGATAATCATGATAAATCCCACGCGCGAGTCCGCGAAGGTGGGCGCGCCGGGGCGATCAACCATCTCCTCGTGAAACCAGAAAAGATAGAGGCAGGCGCTGACGACATAGACGAGCATTCCAACATTAAGACCGATGGTCAGCCCGGCGGGATACGGGTAGCTGGGATACTCATCAAAATCCGTATTGATAGATCGTCTGGACCAAATCATCAGGCCAGCTAAAATGAGAGCCGGCCAAAGATAAAGAACGCTCCGAACCTCGTCGGCCTGATAGGCCCAAATGCGGACTCTCCAAGCCACAAGGAAAAGAGAGACGAAAAACACAACAAGAGGAACGGCGGCCTTGCGCACCCCCTCGATGGGCCGATAGAAAACACCGAACAAAGTCCACATCACCGGTATGGCCGAGGCCAGCAGTATCCACCAGAATGTCGGATTCTGGGTCGTCTCCGACAATGCGCTCCAATTGGCCACCAGGAAAAAGAACGGCACAAACCCCAGCGCCCAGAGCAAAAGCGCGAGCCAGGCGCGCTCCATCGCCATCATCGCGGCCCACAGCGCAAACGGCGCGATAAACACCCACATGACTTTTTGATCGGTCCAGCCTTCTCCTAGCTCTCCGACGAAATAGAAAAAGAAAACCGCCGGAAGAAGGGAGAAAAGATAAAGAGCGGGAAGGATATTGAGATTCCTGATTTTATCGCCGTAAATCTCGGGCATAGCCCCGGCGCCGCCTATTAAAAGAATGGTGTAGGCAAAGAGTAAATGCATATTCGGGTGCATCTCACCCGGGAGCGGGCGAAGATAAACCGCCGATATATGATAAAGGCCGGAAAGAACGGCTATCCAGGAAGCGGTAAAAATAAGACCGCGTACAAGCGGCGCGCGCGTGCTGGTGTCCAGATCAGAACTCATGAATGTTCCTTCCAAGTACGCAAAAAGGAATAGAGAATTGAACTACCTAAGGGAAACGCCATTATCCTACCGGAATTTATGGGCGTATTACCAGCTTCCAACCCTACATTTTCCCTATTTTCCAGTACTTGACCATTCCGATATCTTTCTCTTGACCATTCAGTGATCTTTCTATCTAATAACCAGCATCAACATATATGGGATATTAACCCTTTCGCCCTGGGGGCGGAACCGCAATTTGGGGTGTAGTATCTTTTCACATCCCATTCTTATTAATGAAGGAGAATTTGATGAAAAAGCTGATGCTTCATACTGTCACGCTCGCGGCGAGCTTCGCCCTGATTCTCGGGGCCGCGCCAATGGCAAACTCCGCCTCAAAAGTTCTGCTGGGAACATCCCAGCCGGGCGGCGCCACCTTCGAGATTGGCACCGCCATGAGCAAGGTCATCACCGACAACTCGGGCGGAAAAATTTCCGTCTCGGCCTCGGTCACAGGTGGCTCGACCGCCAACGTCCGCGTGGTTCAGAAGACTGATAAAACCAAGGGCCTCCGCATGGGAATGGCCACCGCGCCAGCCGTGTCCTGGGGGCAAGTGGGCAGAAAACCCTTCAAGAAGAAGCAGGACGTTCTGGCCCTCGGGGCGCTCTATCCGCTGACCATCGTTTACACCACATTTAAAACCTCGGGCATCAAAAAATGGTCCGACCTTACCGGAAAACGCTTCGTCGTCGGCGGCCGTGGCGGCTCGATTTACATCGTCACCCAGCTCGCCCTCAAGATCAGCGGCATCAAAGCGAAGCGCGAGTTCTTCAACAACAACCAGAACTCGGCTGCGATCAAGGACCAGCGCGTTGACGCGGGCTTCTTCTTCCTCAACGGCGGCGTTCCCGCCCCCGCTTACATGGAGCTTTCCCGCGTTCTCTCGGGCAAACTTCATTTCTTCGGGCCCGATGAGGCCACGATCAAACAGCTCGTCAAAGACGAGGCCGGACTCGTGCGCGATGTGGTGGCCGCTGGCGCTATTACGGGCTACGACAAACCGATCACGAGCTGGGGTCAGATGTGGACCCTGATGACCAGCAGCAAGATGAGCAACGATCTTGCCTACGGCATCACCAAAGCGCTCTACGATAACCACACGCAGATTACGAAATACCACCCAGTCGGAAAATTCATCACCAAGAAGACCGGCCTGCGCGGCCTGAAAAGAGTCAAAGTCCATCCGGGCGCGGCTCGCTACTGGAAAGAGAACGGCATGTAGTAGTTGTTTCCCAGATCCACACAGAAACACGAAGCCCCCCTCTTTGAAGGGGGGCTTTTTTCTTTTGAAGACCAAGCCAGCAAACACAATCAAAATTTTATTTGAGGAAAACATGGAGCTTAAAGACAAAGTCGCGCTCATCACGGGCGGCGCCCAGGGGATCGGCGCTGCGGCGGCCAGGCTTCTCGCCCGCGAGGGTGCGGCGGTGGCCGTGATTGATCTTGACGACGAAAAACTCTCCGGGCTGGTCAATGAAATTCAAGCCACAGGTGGGCGCGTGGTGGGAATTAAAGCCGATTGCGGCAGCAAGGATGAGATCGACCGCATGACAACTGAAACTGTCGCGGAATTCGGCGGCCTCGACATACTAGTAACTGCCGCTATTTTTCGACCGCAAAAACCTGTGCACATGATGGAGGTCACCGAAGCGGATCTTGACCGAGCCCTAGAGGTGAACGTTAAAGGATATTTCCTTAGCGTCCAGCGCGCTGTCCTAGAGTTTCGAAAACGCGGAGGCGGCAAAGTCGTCTTGATGTCAAGCAATTTCGGATTCGTCGGCGCACCGAACTATTCGGTCTATTGTTCTTGCAAGGGAGCCATCACAAACATGACCCGCGCCCTGACTTTTGAGCTCGCCCAAGAGAACATCAACGTCAACGCCGTTGCACCGGGCCCCATCATGACCGATGGGATGCGCAAGCTCATCGAGAGCGACCCGACAATCGAAACCCACCGCACGGCAAACATGCCTCTGCCCCGCTTTGGGACGCCCGAGGAAGTCGCCGAGAGTATTTTATTCCTCGCCTCCGATCGGTCCCGATACGTCCACGGACACAACCTGGTCGTTGATGGGGGATATCTGGCGGTTTAAAACGAGGGGACTCAAGATAAGAGAATCTTCGGGAGATAGGCTACGAAATTTCCTCGCGAACGATTTTGGCGCCCCCGGCCAGCGCCTTTAATTTTTGAAACGCCGAATCGCGAGGCAGATACTTCATTCCGCAATCAGGCGCCACTATCAGCCTCTCGGGCGGCAGATACTCAAGCGCAGCGCGAATCCGCCCGGCGACAACTGCGGGCGTCTCGGGCGTCTCATCGCCCATGCTAATGACCCCAACCATTATTTTTTTAGAAGGCAACTTTTCCACTATCGATAAATCCAGCCCCGGCTGGGCCGCTTCAATCGAAACGATATCCGCCACCGTGGCGTCCAGTTCGGGAAGAAACGAGTAGCCGCTGGGTTTGCCCTTAACCGAATGGGCATAGCCAAAACACATATGAACCGCCTTGGTTCCCGTCGCGCCATCAAAGGCACGGTTTATCGCCCTGACGGCAAATTCTTTGGCCTGCTCGGGCCGTGCCTGCATCCACGGCTCATCAAGCTGCACGATATCCGCGCCTGCGGCGAACATATCCTTCACCTCCTCGTTGACCGCGACGGCATAATCCATCGCCATCTCCTCGTCCGAGGGGTAGTAGTCGTTTTGCGCCTGCATGGCCATCGTGAACGGCCCGGGCACGGTGGCTTTGATAATCCGCTCGGTTTGGGCGCGAAGAAACGCGATGTCTCGCGCCTGCACAGAGTGCGTTCGGCGAATAGGCCCGACAACACGGGGCACAGGAATCATCCGGCCAGAGCGGCTCAGCGTCTCGCCGGGCTGATCGATGTCCACCCCATCAAGCGCGGTGGCAAAGCGGTTCGAATAGCTCTCTCGTCGAATTTCACCATCCGAGACAATATCAATTCCGGCACGCTCCATGTCGCGAACCGCAAGGGCGGTGGCATCATCTTGCGCCCCTTCAAGATTCGGCTCGGCAACGCGCCAAATATCCCTCAGCCGGACTCTCGGGGGCGTGCTCTCGGCCATGAACTTTTCCCTGTCTATCAGCCATTCGGGCTGGGGATAACTCCCCACGACCGCAACGGGCAGAATTTGAAGGTCCATCTCATCTCTCCAAAGACAACGATTGATACGTTTTTTGAACGTTATAGGCGTGGAGGTCGCGGAAAAAATCGATTCGCCGATGATCGGCGGGCGGCGCGTAGGGCTGCGACATATCCAACGGAATATTTTTCATCGCCTCACCTAGAGACCAGCCATTGCTTACCGCGCCCCGAACCGCATTCGTCACCTGGCTCAAGTATTGAAGATACCCCCCTAAAAGCGCGCCCGATGAGGGGGGATTGTGAGCCGGAATAAGCGTATCTATCTCAAGCGACTGGGCAAACCGGGCGATAGAGTTCATGTAGGTCGGCGCATCGCTTTCAAGCGCAACGATCAAATTGCCGCCCGTCATGTTCCCCGTCCAGGCGGCCCTGACACTCGGCACATAAGTCACCGTGTCGCCCGGCGTGTTGGCTGGCCCAAAATGATGAATCTCGACAACAATGCCGCCCAGATCGAGGCTGAGAAAATCATCGAACACGATATCTGGCCGCCTGAGCTCGACACCCTCAAAAACGGCCTTATCATTACCAACACAAGGGAGCATAAATGCCATCTCTTGTTCAAAAAATTCGACCAGCGCCGCCGATTGGCGGTGTTGAACTATAAGCGTATCCGCGGGAAACGCGCAGTTTCCAAACGTGTGATCGCCATGATAGTTCGAATTAACCAGATACCGGATCGGTTTATCGCTCACCTCGCGAACGCGCTCCTGAATCTGCCGTGCCATCGCAACATTGATGTGCGCATCGATCACCAGAACCTCGCGCTCGCCAACGACAAAACCAGCGTTGTCCACATTCGGTATCGAGGAGAGCAGCGCATAGACGCCTGGGCCCAACTCTTTGGTTTCAAGATTCGCACCTGTGGGGTTCAAGAAAAAAGGGGTAAACGTTTCGGGAAAATCTGACCAACTCAATGGCTGATAGTTTTTCATCTTCTCCTCAGGGCCTGGCGCAAATAACGTTCAGGAGCGCTTGCCTGCCCTCCACCCGAACGGCATGGAGCACTCGTCAAATAGGGTGATTCGCCAAAAATTCATCGAGCGCCGTCATCATGGCATCCGTCGCGTCCCATATCGGGAAATGCCCGGAGCCAGGAAGTATGGTACGCGTACAGTCGGGAATGTTCTCCAGGTAAATATCACTAAAATCGAGGGGCCCCGGATCGTTTTCCCCGTAGCATATCCAGGTAGGCACCGAAATTTCACTTAGCCGACCCACCAGATCGGGCATACTGAACAGCGCACTCGCCGAGGCGGCATATGTGTCCGGGGTGTTTTTCAAAAATCGTTTTTTGTATTCCACCGCCAGCGGGCCCTCAAGCATTTTTGGTGGGAGCAGCCTTCGAAATTCCTGATGGTTGAACACGGCCTCCATCCCCTCTTTGAGGGATAGCTGATGCAGAACCTCAAAATGTTCCCGATAGGCCCCCGAGGGGGCAGCCGCCGAGGATGAAGCCAGCATCAGCCGGTTCAAGCGATCGCTATGCTCGATGCCAAACAGGGTTCCCGTACGACCGCCCATGCTGTGCCCCAGAAGATCCACCTCTTCAAGACCCATCGCATCAAGAAAGCCGAGCAAATCATCAGAAAAATCCTGAATACTGTAAGGGCCCGGCGGCTTGTCCGAATCGCCGTGCCCCCTTTTATCCAGAGCAAAAACCTGAAAGCGCTCCGCGAGGCGGTCGATGATGGGCGTGAAGGCGAACCCAGAATTCTGGATGCCGTGCGATAGAATTATGGGCGGGCCCTCGCCCTTAACCAGATAGTGCATCTTGAGGCCCTTCACATCCACAGTCGGCATCGCAAAAATCTCCTTCGATAGAAGAAAAAATATTCTAATCTAGCACCTTGCTCAATTAGCGGGGACCCGTGTACTCCAGAATATCGAGACCACAGCCCCAGCGGTCAGAGACATAGATCAGGCCGCGGCCATCCACAAATACATCGTTGCTCTGCGGGGTGGATTTTCCGTTGCAACCCGCCGGAACATAGTAGCCAACCTCCTCGGGCCGAAAAGGATCGGATATATCCACAATGCGGAGGCCACCGTTGAACCATGTCGTGTAGACAAAATCATCTTTGCCCATGAACTCCCAGACATTGTGCGCGCCATAGCGGCCACCCCGCGTCGCCCAGTCTCCCACTTTGGGGAAAAGGTCAGAGTTAACCGGATAGGGCATCCAGGTGGAGATGGGCACCGGATTGCTCGGCACCTTCGCGTCATAGATGAAAATAAAGCCCGGCGCCTCGCTCACCTCAAAAGAGGTGGACTCATGCGTCACCACGAGAAGATCGGTCTCCGGAACAGGCAGCACCGTATGGCAATGGCCGGGATATGGCGGCGTCGGGTTGTAATGCGCAATCTGCTTGGGGTTTGAAATATCCTTCACATCGAGCACGACGACGCCCCAATCCGCGCAGCCAAGATAAAGGTAATCCCCTCGCCGGTTGGCCTGGTGGACCTGAAGGGTTTTCACTCCCGGCGGCAGCGGGATATTTTCTTCCTGGCCCTCAAGCGCAAACTTGGTTACGACTTTGGGATTCGCCGGATCGTCGATATCGAGTATCCAGAGAATGTTTCCCCGATAGCCCTCGGACCCGCAAGAGCAGTAGAGAAGGCGATTCTCCTCGTCCAGAACCGGCCTATGCGTCCCCCGGCCATACATCGGAAAATCCTTGATAAGCGTCGGGTTCGCCGGGTCCGAGGCATCAAACAAGCGAATTCCGCCGACAAAACCCTCGCCCTCCCAACCGCGAATCTGCTCGGCGTTGACAATCATCACGTCGTCCAAAAATAAAACTTTATGGGAGTGGGTGCCCTCGGGCGCCTGGATCTGCTTCACCACCTTCGGGTTCGCCGGGTCCTCGACATCAAGTATCGAGGTGCCCTCATGGCCCTCCATTCCCGAGGCGGCCAGATAACACCACTTGTCGTCCCGAACAATGACCTGAAAGGCATCGCCCCAACCGTCCACATCGCTGTGGCCGATTCGTTTCACGTTCCTGGACTCTTCTGGCATCACTTTTTGATCGCTCATTTCACGTCTCTCCTGTCATCTACAAGGAATGATAGAAAGTAATTTCGCCAAAGTATCGGAACAACAGATCACACTATCGGGCACGTACCCCCATCCACGTTAAGCGCCACCCCCGTGATGTAGGACGCGGCATCAGACGCCAGAAAACAGGCGGCGTTCGCATACTCCTCGGGATTCCCCATCCTGCCAAGGGGAACGCCTTTGCCCCGCCCTTCTAAGAATTTCTCAAAAGACATGTCGGGCGCCTGATTTTTATAGGCGCGGTCCCACAAATCGGTGACGAAGATGCCTGTGCAGAGCGCGTTCACCAGAATATTGTGGGGGGCATACTCTTTGGACAAAACTTTTGTGAGCGACATTCCGGCAGCGCGGGATATGGCCGTGGGTGCGTTCTCCGCCTGCGGCGCCTTGGCAGCGGTATTGAGCACATTCAGGATACGACCCCATTTTTGCTCTCGCATTTTTGGCAAGACGAGCCGCGAGATCCGAATGGCCGCGAAAAGCTTCAAGTCAAGATCTTCCTGCCAAACCTCATCTGTCACTTCCTCGAATTTCCCCCGAACCGCCGAGCCGGCATTGTTCACGAGAATATCCACTTTTCCAAAATCAGAGCTGACCGCCTCATGCATCGCGACAATCTGCCCCGCATCGCAAACATCGCAGGCATAAGCACCCACTTTTGCTTCCGAGACAGCCTCGATCTCAGATTTCGTTTCCTCCAGGACATCGGCGCGCCTCGCCGTAATCGCCACATTGGCGCCCGCCTGGGCAAACTTCATCGCCATGGCACGCCCCAGCCCGCGGCTGCCGCCGGTAATCAACGCCGTTCTTCCATCCATTCGAATTTGCATATTTCCCTCCCGGAAAAATGAGAAATTTTTCTAATTATTTCACTTGAAACAACAACATTCTGCCCAGCCGCAATAGGCCTATTTTATGCCGTTTCAGAATTGCCGTGATGGATTTGTACCTTCATAATAAATCTTTCTTTTATTAATTGCTATTGTGCGCTTGGAGATCTCATGGCTGAAAACATCCCCCCTTCCTTGGAAGGCAGCCCGCTGGGCCTCAAGTTAGGCGCATCGCACGCAATTCCTCAACTCACCTGGCTTCACAAGAACCCAATTTGAAAAGGAGCCCTATCATGCCAATTTATCGATTCGAAGATCTCACAATTACGCAACAGAACCCGGCCCTCTCGTCCGGTCTCGGCGAAACCGTCAAGGGGGATAGGATGTATTTTTGCCACCGCATCTGGGCAACGGGCACGAAAGCGGACCCGCACCACCACCCTTGTGAGCAATTCATTTACATCCTGAGAGGAAAGCAAATATTCACCATTGAAGGCGAGGTATTCAACGTCGGGCCCGGCGATGTCATTCACGTACCCGCAAGCGTCGTTCACTCGACAGAAATCGAAGAGGAGGTAGAGGCGATCTACGTCAAAGACACCTCCTGGGGCCTTAAGGGTGTTCCCGCGGGAGAAAAAGCGCCGGACACGCAGCCCGAGGACGACCCTTTTTAAATAAGCGATTATTAATTTTCACCCGGAGTGGAAATCCACCATAACGAACCTGAATCGACAGGTTCTTCCATAACGAAAGAAAGGGCCACGCTATGCCTGAAGCTGCTGCGAATACCCGCTGGTTCACATATTTTCCCGAAGACTACCGGTGGTCTTCGGGTCTCGTTAATTGTCTCTCCGTGGCCCCCTGGGGCGGGGCTGATATCGGCGAGGTCGATCAGGTTGGCAGGCGACTCAGAAAAGATATCGGCAACGATAACCTTTGGTTCCGTGAGTGGATATTGATGGCCGACAAGGTGCGTAAGCTGGCGCTGTCCGAGGAGCGGAAAAAACATAACCTCAGCGCCGCCTACCACCACAAGCGGGCCGCGATGTACTACCAGATCGGCGAGCGCTTCCGCACCCCGAAGGACAAGAAGGCAAAAGCCGCCTACCGGCTGGCGCTCGACAGTTTCGAGCGGTTCGCCCGTCTAATCGACAGGCCGAAAATCGAGCCCGTCGAGGTTCCCTTTGAAAATGGTGTTAATCTTCCTGGTTATTTCGTACATGCCGAGAACACGACAAAGGCCAAGCCGCCTGTTGTCGTTTACTTCGATGGCCTCGATGTCACGAAAGAAATTCAATATCTCCGCGGTGTGGAGGAGTTCGTCCGGAGGGGAATCAGCTGCCTTGTCATGGATGGCCCAGGAACAGGAGCGGCTATCCGCTTCCGAAAGCAATACCTTCGCCATGACTACGAAGTGGCCGGCTCGGCCGCCCTTGATTATCTGGAAACAAGAAAAGATGTGAACGCCAAAAAGGCTGGCGTGGTGGCTATCAGCCTGGGTGGTTATTACGCGCCGCGCATCGCCAGCATGGAGCGGCGCTATAAGGCATGCGTCGCCTGGGGCGCATGTTGGGACTACCATGCGATATGGAAAAAACGCTTGGCCGCCTCCATGAAAACCGAAATGTCGGTGCCCGGCCACCACATTAAATGGGTGTTCAACACCAAAACCTACGAAGAGACTTTTGAAAAACTCGAAGGGTTTCGCCTCGATGGCGTCGTTCAGAAAATGCGATGCCCTTTTTTACTCACCCACGGCATCGACGATAAACAGGTGCCCACGCGGGATGCCCGCAAGCTTTACAACGCGGTCGGCTCAAAGGACAAAACGCTGAAGATTTTCACCGTCAAGGAAGGCGGCTCGCAACACTGCCAGCGCGACAACCTCTCGCTGGGCATCACCTATATCGCAGACTGGCTACAGGAAAAACTAAAACCTTAAAATACCTGCCTAGGATTTTAAAATTTCGGGCAGGCGATTTCGCACTTCGGGAGTCGCCTGCTCGTAGGCATGGGCGATACACAAAACTCGCGCCTCAGCTCCCGGCAGGCCGACTACCT